>NZ_JBEYXK010000004.1:0-219863 GCF_040645035.1 Streptomyces sp. NPDC046876
GGCGCGCCGCTGGTCGGGGGGCGGGGGCGCCCGCCCCCGCGCCTCAAACGCCGGCGGGGCTGGGGTTGCCGGAGCCGCGCAGGACCAGCCCCCGGCTCAGGCGGGGCCGCGCCCCCACCGGCGGCGCAGCCGGAGGGGCGGGGGTCCGCCAAAGGGGCCCGGGCCGCACGGGTGGCGACGGGGCCCGGCCCGACCGTTCGCGGGGCGGGGCCCGCAGGCCCCGTACAAGGCCCCCGGCCGGGTCGGTTCCGGCCGCGCAGCGACACGGCACGGCACGACGCAAGCGCGGAAGACCTCTCGCAAAGCCGCTGTTTCTGCCACGATGCCGATTGGGCGGGGCACGAAACGGCGAGCAGCACAGCCGTTCCAACCCTCCCCACCTCCGGCCGGGGGGACCTCCAACCGGCACGCCTATGACCAGTGGGAGAGTCACGGTGTACTTCGCCGCACTGCTCGCGCGCACCGAAGACGGGTGGGAAGCGAGCGACATGGAACTCGACGACGTCGAGTCCCTCAGTGATCTGATCGATCTCGCCCGTGCCGCCGCTGTCGACGACGACACGGTGGTCGCCCTCATCGAGCAGGAGGACGCCTGGTTCGGCGTCGTCCGCGTGGACGGCGAGGAGGACCCGCGGTACTTCGTCTCGAACGCCTCCGCGGCCGCCCGCAGCTCCTACGGCTCGATGCTGACCGACGAGCTGCTGGGCAGCGACGAGGAGGAGGACGAACTCGACGTACTGGACCTGGACGGCACGGAGGACGGCGAGGAGGAGTCGATCGCCGCGTTCGCCGATGCCGACGACGAAGATGCGGACCACGAGGCCGGACCGGGCGGCGCGGAACGGGTGCCGGCCGGCCCGCTCGGCGATCCCCGCCTGCTGGACGACCTCGGGGTGAGCCACAAGCAGCTGATGACCCTCGACGGGGACGCCCTCTCGGAGATCGCCGACTCGCTCGGCGCCACCGAGGTGCTGGAGGCCGTCCGCTAGTGATCACCGCGCACCACCCCACGCACGGCCCCGATCCCGTACGGGACCCGTGGCGGGACTCCATGCGCCTGGCGCTCCAGGAGGCCGCCCGGGCGGTGCCGGCCGGCGACGTGCCGGTCGGCGCCGTCGTGCTGGGCCCGGACGGGGAGCTCCTCGCCACCGGGCACAACGAGCGGGAGGCCACGGGCGACCCGACGGCACACGCCGAGGTGCTGGCGCTGCGCCGCGCGGCCGCCCGACTCGGGGAATGGCGGCTTCCGGGGTGCACCCTCGTGGTGACCCTGGAGCCGTGCGTGATGTGCGCGGGCGCGCTCGTGCAGTCGCGCGTGGCACGGGTCGTCTACGGCGCCGCGGACGAGAAGGCGGGCGCCGCGGGGTCGCTCTGGGACCTCGTACGGGACCGCCGGCTCAACCACCGGCCGGAGGTGATCCGCGGCGTGCTCGCCGAGGAGTGCGCGCAGCAGTTGACGGACTTCTTCCGCACCCTCTGAGGCGGTCGGGGACCACCGATTTCATCAGATGCCGATCCGTAGGCTAGGATCCATCTCGGTAGTGTGTCCGAGTGGCCGAAGGAGCTCGCCTCGAAAGCGAGTATGGGGCAACCCATCGGGGGTTCAAATCCCTCCACTACCGCTTCGACCGAAAGCCCCGCCCCGCAAGGGTCGGGGCTTTCGGCGGTTTTCGGGCCTGCCCCCGGGCCGGCCGGACGCCCACCCGCAGGCCCGCGCCGCCCCCGCCCCGCCCCGCGTCTACTCCGCACCGGTGAGCACAGGCGGCCTCCGGCGTGACCGGCCGCCCGCAGGGGACGTTGTCACGGCATGACCAAGACCCAGCGCATGCTCGCCGCCCTCGCCCTCGCGGGGGCCGCCGCGGGCCTCGCCGCACCCGCCGCGTCCGCCGCCCCCGCAGCCCCGATCACCCTGCCGGACCTGCCGCAGGCCGCCCCGGGCATGCCGGAGGGCGCGATGCCGCGTTCCGTCGAGGACATCGGCCGGAACCTCAACGCACTGAACCAGCTCGACCAGCTCAACAACCTGCCGAACCAGCTGGAGCCCGTCGTCGCCCCGGCGGCGCCCGTCCTGGGCCTGCTCGGCGCCATCCAGTAGGGCGCCCCGGCGGCGCAGGGCACGCGGAAGGCCCCGACCGGGTCGGGGCCTTCGCACGCGGGGCGGGGGAAGCGGCCGTCGGAGGGACGAGCCGCTTCCCCCGACGAGGACGAGCCCGCAAGCCCGAGCCGCAGTCAGGGGGAAGCGCGGCTCGGACCCCGCAGTGAGGCCCGGTCCCTCACCCTCCGGTTTCCTGCCAGAACCGGAGGGCTGCTTCCATCCTGCGCCGCCCACGACCGGGCGCCCAGCGGCGAAGGACCCGTGGGTCCGGGTCATTGGTCCTTAAAGGTCCGGTGAGTGTCCGAACACGACCGGTTAGACTCACCCGACTTCGCAGGACCGGTTGGGGGAGGCCGAAGCCGCTCATGGAGACCAAGAAGATGATCACGGGAGGGCTCGTGGTGTTCGTGCTCTTCGTGATCATCACCCAGCCGGTAAAGGCGGCCGACATCGTCCGAATAGGCTTCCAGGGCATCTCGGACGCGGCCCACGGCATCGGCGCGTTCATGACCGAACTGGTGCGCTGAATCCGTTCGCTGATGCGGTTTCCGGACTGACCGGCCCCCCACTCCGACGGGTGGGGGGTTTTGTGTTCCCCGCCCTCGTGGCGCCTCCATGCAGAACACCCCATTATTCCCAACTTGCCCTCAACACGGCGATATACGGTGCTTGCACACAGTGCACATCTCTTGTGATGCTATGACCGCTTTTGACGGATGAGTGGGATGAGTTGACATGAAGGGGTGGCGTGACGTGCCGGCCAGTACTGCGCCTCAGGTGCCACCCCAGCAGGACCCCCCACATGGCTCGGGGCAGGACACCGCCCCACATGCACCCGCCCCACACGCAGCCACGCCACACGCAACCGCCCCGCCCGCGCCCGCGCACTCCACCCCGCGCACGCCCCAGCCGGACGCTCCCGTCCCGCTCCAACAGGACTCCCCCGAGGAGCCCCCCGCGGCCCCGAGACCGCAGAGCCGGGGCGCGGACACCCGGGCCCTCACCCAGGTGCTGTTCGGCCAGCTGAAGGGCCTCCAGCCGGGCAGCAGCGAGCATGCGCGGGTGCGCGGGGCCCTCATCGAGGCCAACCTCCCGCTCGTGCGCTACGCGGCCGCCCGCTTCCGCAGCCGCAACGAGCCCATGGAGGACGTGGTCCAGGTCGGCACGATCGGCCTGATCAACGCGATCGACCGGTTCGACCCGGACCGCGGCGTGCAGTTCCCCACCTTCGCCATGCCGACCGTCGTGGGCGAGATCAAGCGGTACTTCCGCGACAACGTCCGCACCGTGCACGTGCCGCGCCGGCTGCACGAGCTGTGGGTCCAGGTGAACGCGGCGACCGAGGACCTCACCACCCTGCACGGGCGCACCCCGACCACGCCCGAGATCGCCGAGCGGCTGCGGATCAGCGAGGAGGAGGTGCTGTCCTGCATCGAGGCGGGGCGCAGCTACCACGCGACCTCCCTGGAGGCCGCCCAGGAGGGCGACGGCCTGCCCGGGCTGCTGGACCGGCTCGGCTACGAGGACCCCGAGCTGGCCGGGGTCGAGCACCGCGACCTCGTACGCCATCTCCTCGTACAACTGCCCGAGCGCGAACAGCGGATCCTCCTGCTGCGGTACTACAGCAATCTGACGCAGTCGCAGATCAGCGCGGAGCTCGGCGTCTCCCAGATGCACGTGTCGCGCCTGCTCGCCCGCAGCTTCGCCCGACTCCGATCCGCAAACAGGATCGAGGCGTAACCGGATCGGGTGGAGATCCCTGGCGCGTTTCCCGACAGAACCGGCTGATTCCGCTCTATCGCTGCAGTTATATGTCGACTTGGCGCTACAGCGTGTTGCCGACATGTGACATTCTGCAGAAACCGCGTTTGCAGCAGCCCCGACGCCGGTATTCAGGTGGAGGCTGCGTTCGTCCGACGGACGCGCCGTACGCGACCGTCCGCGACCTCAAGGGGGTGGCATGTCCGAAGACCAGGGCAGCTCCAAGGTGCTCACGCTCGTCAAGAGCGAGGCGCCCACAGCACCCGCGGCACCAGACCGCTCGGAAGCCATCGACACCCGCACCCTCTCCCGCTCCCTCTTCCAGCGACTCGCCGCCCTGGACGCGGACAGCCCCGAACGGGCGTACGTACGCGACACCCTGATCGAGCTGAACCTGCCCCTGGTGCGGTACGCCGCCGCCCGCTTCCGCAGCCGCAACGAGCCGATGGAGGACATCGTCCAGGTCGGCACGATCGGCCTGATCAAGGCGATCGACCGGTTCGACTGCGAACGCGGGGTGGAGTTCCCGACGTTCGCCATGCCGACCGTCGTGGGCGAGATCAAACGCTTCTTCAGGGACACCTCCTGGTCCGTGCGCGTCCCGCGCCGCCTCCAGGAGCTGCGCCTGGCGCTCACCAAGGCCAGCGACGAGCTCGCCCAGAAGCTCGACCGCTCGCCGACGGTGCCCGAACTGGCCGCCGTGCTCGGGGTGTCGGAGGAGGACGTGGTCGACGGCCTGGCCGTGGGCAACGCCTACACCGCCTCCTCGCTCGACTCGCCCTCACCGGAGGACGAGGGCGGCGACGGCTCGCTCGCGGACCGCCTCGGCTACGAGGACAGCGCGCTCGAGGGCGTCGAGTACCGCGAGTCGCTGAAGCCGCTGCTCGCCAAGCTCCCGGCCCGCGAACGGCAGATCATCATGCTGCGGTTTTTCGCCAACATGACGCAGTCGCAGATCGGCGAGGAGGTCGGCATCTCGCAGATGCACGTCTCCCGGCTGCTGACGCGCACGCTGGCGCAGCTGCGGGTCGGCCTGATCGGCGAATAGGGCCGCCGGCCCGGGGCGCCCCGGGGCGCCCCGCCCCTCCGGCTCGTCCGGCGACCCGGCGACAGGGTTCCCATTTGACGTCGCGTCAGCAACACTGCGGCGATGCGAACGGGACTCCGCCGCAGGGCCGCCCTGCTCACCCTGCCCCTGTGCACGGCCGCCGCATGCCTGTCCCTGACCGGCTGCGGCGGTCCGGCGCCGGGCGGCTACGCGGCCGCGGGCGCGGTGGCCCCCGGCCCCGAGCGGCGCGCCGGCGACAACGTGGCCCCGCAGGCACCGGTGGAGTTCCAGCAGCTCGGCGGCCCGTCCGCGACGGGCGGATCCGCTTCTTCCGCCGGTACGACGCCCGGTACCCCGGATGCGCAGACCTCCGCTGGCTCCGCCGGGAGCGCAGCCATGGCGCCCCCGCCCGGCGGCACGGCGGCAGGCCCGGCCACCCCGCAGGACAGCGGAGCCACCACCCCACCCGGCACCCCCACCACCCCGGGCACACCCACACCACCCGGCGGCTCCGCCGGCCCGGGCAGCTCCGGAGGCTCCGGCGGACCCGGCGGCCCGGGTTCAGGCACCGGAACCGGAACCACGCCCCCGCCGCCGTCCACCCCGGCGAAGCTGACGCTGAGCACGCCGACCCGTACCCCCGCTCCCGACCGCTGGTGCGAGCACGTGACGGTGGCGTTCACCAACAGCGGCACCACGGCCGCCCGTTCGGGCACGGCCACCTTCGAAACGCACATCATCGGCGCCCTCGGCATCGACTGGGCCACGATCACCACGGCCCAGCCCCTCCCGGCGCCACTGCCCGGCGGCACGACGCGGTCGCAGACCTACACCGTCTGCGTCGAATCCTGGCGGGTCCCGCTCGGCATGCACGTGGAGACCCGCAAGGTCACCGCCGCCTGGAGCTGACCCCTCCGGAGCTGACCCCTCCGGAGCTGACCCCTCCGGAGCTGGCCCCTCCGGCGCCCGCTAGCGCAGGACCACCATCCAGATGGCGATGCCGAACATCGCGGCCAGCGCGATCGCGACGGCGACCCGGGCGCCCGCCTTGTTGCCCTCGGGCTGCTTCCGCCGGGATCCGGGCGTTCCGGCCTCCGGGCGGGCCGGGGCGGCCTCCTCGACGAAGGCGCGGAACATCTGCGTGCTGCCGGCCGGGTCGTAGGAGTCGTCAGCGCCCGGGGAGTTGTGGTTCGAAGCCATGGCCAGGACCCTAGCGGGTTTTCCGATTCCTTTACCGCCTCTCCCCCATGATTCATTTGCCTGTAGCAACCATCCGCTTCTATGGTTGCCCTAAGCAACAAGATGGGGGGAGCTCGGTGCCCACAGCGAGCACGGTGGACGCGCAGGACACCCAAGACACCCAAGACGCCCAAGACGCGCTGGACGGGGTGGACAAGGTGGACGGGGTGGACGCACCGGCCCCGGTCGCCGCCCGGCCGCCCACCCGCCACGAGGAGCTGGCCCGCCAGCTCACCGGCATCGGCGCGGTCAAGCGCGACCTCGCCCGCCTCCTCCCCGCGGACTGCCCGCCCGCTGCGGGCGCCGTCATGACGCTGCTCGACCGCCACGGCGAGATGCGGCTCAGCCGGCTCGCCGACCTCATGGCCATCGACATCTCCGTGACCAGTCGGCACGTCGCGCACCTCGTCGACCGCGGCTGGATCACCCGCGACGCGGACCCCGGCGACGGCCGCTGCCGCATCCTGCGGCTCACCCCCGCCGGCCGGGCGCTCCTGGCCGAGATCGGCGCCCGCCACACCGGCGCGCTGGAACGGGCCCTCGCCGACTGGTCCGCCCACGACATCGACGTACTCAACACCCTGCTGGCCCGGCTCCGGTCGAGCTTCCAGCTTCAAGACAAAGGACCCGCATGACCACCACCACACCCTCCGGTGTGCGGGGAGGCGCCCCGTCGCAGACCTATTCCGACCACGCGCCCGCGCACGCGCCCATGACCCACCCGCAGATCATGAAGGCGCTGTCCGGGCTGATGCTCGGCATGTTCGTGGCGATCCTGTCGTCCACGATCGTCTCCAACGCCCTCCCCCGGATCATCAGCGACCTCGGCGGCACGCAGTCCTCGTACACCTGGGTCGTCACCGCCGCCCTGCTGTCGATGACGGCGGCGACCCCGCTGTGGGGCAAGCTGGCCGACCTCTTCAGCAAGAAGCTGCTGGTCCAGCTGGCCCTGGTCGTCTACGTCCTCGGATCCGTCGTCGCCGGCCTGTCGCAGAACACCGGCATGCTCATCGCCTGCCGCGTGGTCCAGGGCATCGGCGTCGGCGGCCTGTCGGCCCTCGCCCAGATCGTGATGGCCGCCATGATCTCCCCGCGCGAACGCGGCCGGTACAGCGGCTACCTCGGCGCGGTCTTCGCCGTCGGCACCGTCGGCGGCCCGCTGCTCGGCGGCGTCATCACCGACACCGAGTGGCTCGGCTGGCGCTGGTGCTTCTACGTCGGCGTCCCGTTCGCCGTCATCGCCCTGATCGTGCTGCAGAAGACGCTCCGCCTCCCGGTCGTCCGCCGCGACGTCAAGGTCGACTGGCTCGGCGCCTTCCTGATCAGCGGCGCCGTCTCGCTGCTGCTGATCTGGGTCACCCAGGCCGGCGACTCCTACGACTGGATCTCCTGGACGACCCTGGCCATGACCGGCGGCGCCGTCGTGCTCGGCCTGCTCTTCCTGCTCGTCGAGTCCCGGGCGAGCGACCCGATCATCCCGCTGCGCCTGTTCCGCAACAAGACCATCGCCCTCGCCTCGGCGGCCTCCCTGTTCGTCGGCGTCGCGATGTTCTCGGGCACCGTGTTTTTCAGCCAGTTCTTCCAGTTGGCCCGCGGCGAGTCCCCCACGATGTCCGGAATCCTCACGATTCCGATGATCGGGGGGCTCTTCGTCTCCTCCACCGTTTCCGGTCAGGTGATCACCAAGACCGGTAAGTGGAAGGCCTGGCTCGTCTCCGGCGGCGTCCTGCTCACGGCCGGCCTCGGACTGCTGGGCACCCTGCGGTACGACACCCCGTACTGGCACACCGCCCTCTACATGGCGCTGACCGGGCTCGGCCTCGGCATGATGATGCAGAACCTGGTGCTCGCCACCCAGAACCAGGTGGCCCCCGAGGACCTCGGCGCGGCCAGCTCGGTCGTCACCTTCTTCCGCTCGCTCGGCGGCGCCATGGGCGTCTCGGCGCTCGGCGCGGTCATGGCCCACCGGGTCACCCACTACGTGAAGGAGGGGTTGGCCGCGCTCGGCCCGAAGGCCGCGGCCCTGGGCCACGGCGGCACCTCCGGCGGCGGGATCCCCGACCTCGACAGGCTGCCGGCACCGCTGCGCGAGCTGATCGAGTCGGCGTACGGGCACGGCGTCGGCGACGTCTTCCTGTACGCCGCCCCCGCGGCGCTCCTCGGGCTCGTCCTGGTGGTGTTCATCAAGGAGGTCGCGCTGCAGTCGAAGCCGGCGGTGCACGCCCCGGCCGCCTCCTCGCAGGAGTAGTCCGCCGCGGCCGCGGAGCCGGGCCGGCGCGGGCGGCCGCTACGGGGTCTCCGGGACCGCGGCCTTCGCCTGGATGCCGGCGATCAGGACGTCGAGGGCCAGGCCGAAGTCCCCGTCGGGCACCCGCCGGGCCGTGGCCCCGCAGCCGTGCAGGAACTGCGAGACGGCCAGGTGGGCGCCGGTGCGGCCGGCGTCCGCCAGCCCGGTGGCGTCCAGCAGCCGCTGCAGGGCCGAGTCGAAGGCCCGGGCGTGCGGGCCGATGTTGGGGTAGGCGGCCGTCAGCGCCGCCACCCAGGGGTGGTCGGCCAGCAGGCGGCGGTAGCCGCAGGCCAGCAGGCGCAGCCGGCCGGGCCAGCCCTCGCGGCCGCGGTCCGCGGCCGCCGCCCGGGCCGGTCCGGCGGGCGGGAGCGGGATCTCGCCCAGGGCCCGGTCCAGGGCCAGTTCGAGCAAGTCGTGCTTGGTGTCCACGTACCAGTAGAGGGACATCGCGGTGACGCCGAGCGCGGCCGCGAGGCGCCGCATCGAGAACCGGGCGAGCCCCTCGGCGTCGAGCAGCCGCACCGTGGCCTTGGTGATCCGCTCCCGGTCGAGTCCGAAGGCGCCCTCGCTGCGGCGTCTGGCCGGTGCGGCGGGCCCGGCGGCCAGCCACACGCTGGTCCGGGTGTTGTCGGGATCGGCCGCGGTCACCATGGAGGCACCCTCCTCGCACCAGGGGTCGGCCCGGAATGCCCGGTCCGCCCCCTTGATGCTAGAGGGTGCCTCTCGCGTTTCGGCAGGTTCAGGACGATGCGGATGTGGCGCTCACGGGGGCGGTCAGGTCGTAGAAGGTGGCGCTGCCGACGGTCACCGTACGGAAGTTGGCCGTGACCCACGTGGTGATCTCGTTGCTGGTGTTGCCGCCCGGGCCGCGCATGCCCGGCCCTTCGCCGCCCGGACCCTGTTCGCCGCCGATGAAGTAGTGGATCCTGCCGGCCCGGACGTACTCCTGGAACTGCGCGAGCGTGGGCGAGGGGTCGCTGCCGTTGAAGCCGCCGATCGGCATCACCGGCTCACCCGAGGCGAGTTGGTAGCCGGCCGCGTTCTGGGCGCCGATGGTGGCCGCGGCCCAGGTGTACCGGGCCGCGTCCTGGCGCAGGGCCGCCTTGGCCTCCGCGCTCACCTTCGTTCCGTTCAGCAGGCCGCCGGGGCCGCCGGCCTGGCCGCGCCGCCCGGAGGAGCCGGCCGCACCGGTCCGGCCGCCCGGGCCGCCGGGGAACGCCTGGCCCGCCTGGCCGCGGCCGGGCCACGCCTGGCGACCGCCCTGCTGCTGCCCTGCCCCGCCCTGCCGGGGGCCGCCCTGCGGAGCCCCGGGGAGGCCGCCCTGCGGCCCGCCCTGCGCGCCGCCCGGGAGGCCGCCCTGCGGGTTCATGCCCGGCGGGAGTTCACCGCCGGCGAAGAAGCGTCCGCCGCCGCCCATCCGGCCGCCGGAGACCGCCGGACCGGCCGTCACGATGGAGCCGACGCTCGCGGAGTTCACCGTGGTCAGGCAGTACGCCAGCGGTCCGGCCAGGGCGGCGCCCAGGCCCAGCGCCGCCGCGCCCAGCGCGAACCGGCCGCCGAAGCGCCGGCCGAACCGGGCACCGAGGAACAGCCCGGCCGCCGCGAGCAGCCCGGCCGCGAGCACGGTCCAGCGCAGCCACGGCAGGTATCCGGGCGAGCGCCCGAGCAGGACGTACGACCACCAGGCGGTCAGGGCCAGGGTGCCGGACAGGGTGAGCGCGGCGGCCGTGCTGCCCCGCTCCTCCCACAGCACGGACACGCCCATGCCGACCAGCGCGGCCACGAACGGCGCCAGCGCCACCGTGTAGTACTCGTGGAAAATGCCCTGCATGTAGCTGAAGACGAGCGCGGTGACCAGCAGCGCGCCGCCCCACACCAGGAAGGCCGCACGGGCCATGCCCTCCAGGGAGTCGGCGGCCCGGCGGGCCCGCCAGGTGACCACCAGGCCGGCGACCAGCAGGACCAGGGCGGCCGGGAGCAGCCAGGAGATCTGGCCGCCGACGTTCCCCGAGAACAGCCGGTCGATGCCGGTCTCGCCCCAGCCGCCGCCTCCGCCGCCGTTGCCGCCGCCGCCGGGCCGGCCGCCGACGCTGCCGACCTCGTTGCCGTTGATGCGCCCGAGGCCGTTGTAGCCGAGGGTCAGCTCCAGGAAGGAGTTGGTCTGGGAGCCGCCGATGTACGGGCGCGAGGACGCGGGCCAGAGCTCCACGATCGCCACCCACCAGCCGCCGGCCACCACAGCCACGGCGCCGGCCAGCACCAGCTGGCCCAGCCGGCGGCGCAGCCGGGTCGGCGCGCAGACGGCGTACACGAGGGCGAGCGGCGGCAGGATCAGGAAGGCCTGGAGGGTCTTCGTCAGGAAGGCGAAGCCGATCGCGACGCCCGCCCACACCAGCCACTTGGTGTGGGCGCCGTCGAGGGCGCGCAGCACGCAGTACACGGTGACGGTCATCAGCAGGGCCAGCAGCGCGTCCGGGTTGTTGAAGCGGAACATCAGCGCGGCGACCGGGGTGAGCGCGAAGGCCGCGCCGCTGATCAGGGCGGCGGCCGGGCCGAAGTGGCGGCGCACGGCGGCGTACAGCACGGCCGTGGCGGCGACCCCCATCAGGGCCTGCGGGACCAGGATCTGCCAGCTGCCGAGCCCGAAGAGCCGCACGGACAGCGCCATCGGCCACAGGGCGGCCGGCGGCTTGTCCACGGTGATGGAGTTCCCGGCGTCGGAGGAGCCGAAGAAGAAGGCCTTCCAGCTCTCGCTGCCGGCCTGGACGGCCGCCGAGTAGAAGGAGTTGGCGTAGCCGGAGGCGCTGAGGTTCCACAGCAGCAGGGCGGCGGTGGCCAGCAGCAGGGCCGCGAGGGCGGGGCGCTCCCAGCGGGGCCGCCGTGCGCCGGCGGCGGCGGTGGCGTTGGCGTCGGTGGCGGAGCCCGCCGCCGGGGAGGCGGGGTGCGGGGCGGGGGCCCGTTCGGGGAACGGGGAGTCCATGGGCGGTACGGCCGTGGTCATCGCATGTCGTCCTTGGTGAGCGGGGTGCGCCGTTCGGGGAAGACCCAGGCGCGGAAGAGCAGGAACCGCAGCACGGTCGCCGCGAGGTTGGCCGTGATCAGCACGGCCAGTTCGGTGCTGTGGGCGGGGGCAGGGGTGGCCGCGCCGAGGGCGGCGAGGGAGCCGCTGGTCAGGGCCAGCCCGACGGCGAACACGACGAGCCCCTGGGCCTGGTGGCGCACGGCCCGGTCGCGGCCGCGTACGCCGAAGGTGAGCCGGCGGTTGGCGGCGGTGTTCGCGACGGCGGACACCAGCAGGGCGGCGGCGTTGGCGAGCTGGGGGCCGGCCCCCAGCCGGAACAGGGAGTACAGGGCGAGGTAGGCCAGGGTGGACAGCACGCCGATGGTGCAGAAGCCCAGGAGCTGGCGGGCCAGCCCGCGGGGCACCCCGGGCAGCGCGCTGCGGTCGCGCGGGTCGTCGCCGAAGGGTCGGGCGAGCCGGTCGAGCGGCAGCGCGCCGACGGCCAGGGCCCGGCCCACCCGCCAGACGCCCTTGAGGTCCTCCACCGCGGTGCGCACGAGGTGGACGGTGGAGTCCGGGTCGTCGACCCAGTCGACCGGCACCTCGTGGATCCGCAGCCCCGCGCGCTCGGCGAGCACCAGCATCTCGGTGTCGAAGAACCAGCCGGTGTCCTCCACCAGGGGCAGCAGCCGCTCGGCAACCTCCCGGCGGATGGCCTTGAACCCGCACTGGGCGTCGCTGAAGCGGGCGGAGAGCGAGGAGCGCAGCAGCAGGTTGTAGGCGCGGGAGATGAACTCGCGCTTCGTGCCGCGCACCACGCGCGAGGAGCGGGCCAGGCGGGTGCCGATGGCGAGGTCGGAGTGGCCGGAGATGAGCGGGGCCACCAGCGGCAGGACCGCGTTGAGGTCGGTGGACAGGTCGACGTCCATGTACGCGAGGACGGGCGCCTCGGACCGGGACCAGACGGTCCGCAGGGCGCGGCCGCGCCCCTTCTCCTCCAGCCGGGTGCTGCGTACGCCCTCGATGGCGGCGGCGAGGCCGGCCGCGACCTCGGTGGTCCGGTCGGTGCTCGCGTTGTCGGCGATGGTGATGCGGAAGGGGTACGGGAAGGTGCGGGTGAGGTGGTCGTGGAGCCGGCGTACGCACGGGCCCAGGTCCTTCTCCTCGTTGAAGACCGGGATCACCACGTCGAGTACGGGCTCGCCGGGCACGGGCGCGAGGTGCGCCCGGGCCGGGAGGGCTCCGGTGGAGGTGTCGGTTCGCATGGACCGAGCCTGGCCGGGCGGGCTGTCACCGCTGTGTGCTGAGGCTGTGTCCCGTCTGTGAGTCCATGACCGCAGCCGTGACCGCAGCTGGGCCCGGCGTCTCGGGGGCGAGGGGAAGTAGCACGTCGAAGCAGGTGTGTCCCGGCGCGCTCTCCACGCCGACGTGTCCCCCGTGGGCGCCGACGACCGCCTCCACGATGGCGAGCCCGAGGCCGGTGGAGCCCGCGGCCCGGGAGCGGGAGGCGTCGCCGCGGGCGAACCGCTCGAAGACATGGGGGAGCAGCGCGGGCGGGATGCCCGGGCCGTCGTCGGTGATCGCCAGCCGGACCGCGGATGTTTCACGTGAAACACGGGCCGTGACGGTGGTGCCGGGCGGGGTGTGGGTGCGGGCGTTGGCGAGCAGGTTGACCAGCACCTGCTGGATCCGGGCGGCATCGGCGCGGACGGGCGCGGGCTCATCGGGAAGTTCGAGCCGCCAGTGGTGGCCGGGGCCGGCGGCGCGGGCGTCGCTGACGGCGTCGACGACGAGCGGGGCGAGGTCGGTGTCCACCAGGGACAGCGGGCGGCCGGCGTCGAGCCGGGCGAGCAGCAGCAGGTCCTCGACGAGGCCGGTCATCCGGGTCGCCTCGGACTCGATGCGGCCGAGGGCGTGCCGGGTGTCGGGGCCGGGCTCCTCCCGTCCGCGGCGGGTGAGTTCGGCGTACCCGCGGATGGAGGCGAGGGGGGTGCGCAGCTCGTGGCTGGCGTCGGCGACGAACTGCCTGACCCGCATCTCGCTCTGCTGGCGGGCGGTGAGGGCGGAGGAGACGTGCCCGAGCATCCGGTTGAGCGCGGCGCCGACCTGGCCGACCTCGGTGCGGGGATCGGCCTCGGTGTCCGGGACCCGCTCGTGCAGGACGGGCTCACCGCTGTGCAGGGGCAGTTCGGAGACCCGGGTGGCGGTGGCCGCGACCCGGCGCAGCGGGCGCAGGGCGACACCGACCAGGGCCTGGCCGGCGAGGGAGGCCGCGATCAGCCCGGCCAGGGTGACGCAGACCTCGACGGCGATCAGCGTGCCCACGATGGAGTCGACCTCGGCGAGCGGGTAGCCGAGCGCCACGGAGCCGTCGGGGGAGGCGGTGACCCGGTACGCGCCGAGCCCGGGCAGCTCCACGTCCACGGGCACGGGCCGGCCGCGGCCGGCGGAGGCTCGGTGGGCGACCTCCTCCAGGGCGCGGGACTGGGCCGGGGTGAGCGGGCGGCGGGTCTCGAGGCCGGGACCGCCGATGGCGGCGAGGCGGGCGCCCTCGGTGGTGCCGTCCGACTCCGACCGGATGCCCGCCGCTCCCACGGGGGTGCCCGGGGCGCTGACGAACCACAGTCCTTCGCGTCCGGCCTTCCCCGCCCCGGGGCCGCGGGGGGTGGCCATGTCGACGGCCACCCGGAGCTGCTGGTCGAGCTTTTCGACCAGGTACGAGCGCAGCGCCAGGGTGGTGACGGTCCCGATCGCGGCGCCCACGACGGCGATCAGCGAGACCGCGGAGACGACGAGCCGGGCCCGCAGGGACCACGGGCGGGCCGGCCGCGGCAGCAGGCGGCGCCGCCCCCGCCGGGTCCGGGGGCGGCGGGGGCGGAGGGCGTCGCGCAGGCGGGAGAACCGCGGCGGGCGGAGGGCTGACGCGGCCACTACGACGACTACTCCGCCGGCTTGATCAGGTAGCCGGCGCCGCGCCGGGTGTGGATCATCGACGGCAGGCCGGGGCCGCTCTCCAGCTTCCGCCGCAGGTAGGAGATGTAGAGCTCGACCACGTTGGCCTGGCCGCCGAAGTCGTACGACCACACCCGGTCCAGGATCTGCGCCTTGCTCAGCACGCGCCGCGGGTTGCGCATCAGGTAGCGCAGCAGCTCGAACTCGGTGGCGGTCAGGTGGATCTCCCGGCCGGCCCGGGACACCTCGTGGCTGTCCTCGTCGAGCCGGAGGTCGCCGACGGCCAGGACGGAGCCTCCGCGGGCGGCCTGCGCCGCGCCGGAGCGGCGGACCAGGCCGCGCAGCCGGGCCACGACCTCCTCCAGGCTGAACGGCTTGGTGACGTAGTCGTCGCCGCCCGCGGTCAGGCCCGCGATGCGGTCCTCGACGGAGTCCCTGGCGGTCAGGAACAGGACCGGGATCTGCGGGATCTCGCGGCGCAGCCGGCCGAGGACGGCGAGGCCGTCCATGTCCGGGAGCATGACGTCGAGGACCACCACGTCGGGGCGGAACTCCCGGGCGGCGCGGACCGCGCCGGCCCCGTCGCCCGCGCTGCGCACCTCGCAGCCCTCGTAGCGCAGGGCCATGGACAGCAGCTCGGACAGCGGTGCCTCGTCGTCGACGACGAGCACGCGGCAGGGCCCGCCGTCGGGCCGGACGAGGGCGGCGGGGGTTGCGGTGGACGTGGACGCATGGGAGGTGGTCGTCGCAGTCATGCGACCACGCTGGCGGCCGCCTCTGAGAGCGTTCTTGTGCCTGTCTGTGAATTTCCTGAGAAACGGCCGCGGGGGCTTCCCGCCGCCGTCGGCCCTGCCCGGGCCGGGCCGGGCCAGGCCCTGCCCAGGCCGGGCCGGCCCGGCTCAGGCCAGGCCGAACAGACTCAGGCCAGACCGAACAGACGGGCCCCGTTGTCGTGGCAGACCGCCCGCAGCCAGCCGTCGCCGAGGCCGAGCCGTTCCAGGGAGGCGAGCTGGTGATCGTACGGGTAGGGGATGTTCGGGAAGTCCGTGCCCAGCAGGATCCGGTCGCCGAGGTCGGCGAGCCGCCCGAGCTCGGCCTCCGGGAAGGTGCTGAACTGCTCGGCGAAGTCGGTGAAGGCCATGGTGGTGTCCAGGTGCACCCGCTCGTACCGCTCGGCCAGGTCGAGGAAGTCCGCGTACTCGGGCATGCCCATGTGCGCGACGACCAGCGCCAGCCGGGGATGGCGGGCCAGCAGGGCGGCGACCGGCCCGGGCCCGGTGTGCTTGCCCGGGACGGGCCCGGACCCGCAGTGGATCACGATCGGGATGCCGGCCTCGGCGAGCAGCCCCCAGACCGGTTCGAGCGCCGCGTCGTTCGGGTCGTAGGCACCGACCTGGAGGTGGGCCTTGAACACCCCCGCTCCCGCCTCGACGGCGCGGCGGACATAGGCCCCCGCGGATTCCTCGGGGAAGAAGGTCGCGGTGTGCAGGCAGTCCGGGGTCCGGGCGGCGAAGTCCGCGGCCCAGGAGTTGAGCCAGGCGGCCATCTGCGGCTTGTGCGGGTAGAGCATCGAGGTGAAGGCGCGCACCCCGAACTCCCGCAGCAGGGCGACCCGCTGCTCCTCCTCGTGCCGGTAGGTGATCGGCCAGGGGACGCCGGTGAGCGGGCCGACGGAGTCGAAGTGGTCCCACACCTTGGCCAGGACCCGCTCGGGCATGAAGTGCGTGTGGACGTCGACCAGTCCGGGCAGGCCGAGCCGTTCCCGGAAGGCGCGGACCGCGTCAGCCGTTGCGGTCAAAGCCGTGGCTCCGCTCCACGGTGCCGACGTGCAGGCTGTAGCTCTCGTACCAGTCGGCGCGGCCCTGCTTCATGGCGGCCTGGTGCTCCAGGTCCTGCCGCCACAGGGCGAGGGAGTCGTGGTCGCGGAAATAGGCGACGGTGATCCCGAGGCCGCCGGGGGTGCGGGCGGACTCGTAGCCGAGGAAGCCGGGGTTGGCGGCGACGATCTCCTGCATGCGGGCGAGGGCCTCGGGATACCCGCTGTCGTCGGCGGTGCGGACGGAGGTGAACACCGCCATGACGTACGGCGGTTCGAAGGCGGGAACGGGCTTGGCGGACTTGATGGTCATGGCCACCAATCTCTGCGCCGACCCGCGGAATGTCCACGGAAAAGCGGCCCGCGAGCCCAAAGGGATCCAAGTTTTGACCTTGGAAGCGGCAGCAGCTGCGCGGAAGCGGCCGGCCGCTCAGAAGAGGCCGTCCTGCCCGCCGGCGGTGCCGGGCGGCGCAGCCGGGGCGGTCGCCGCGTCGGTCGTCCGGCCGGCGTCCGGGGTGACGAGCTCCCAGCCGGCCAGCAGGCGGGTGTCGACCACGAGACCGTCGGCGAGGTGCAGATCGGGCCCCGCCGCGCCCGCGAGCCGGCCGACGACGGCCGCGTCGGGGACCATGGCCGTGACCACCCGGACGGGCGCGGGCAGGGCGTCCAGCGCGAACGCGGCGGCATGGTCGACGACTTCGCCCGCCAGCGGCTCCAGCGACTGCGGCCACCCCGGCAGGGCGGCGGCCCGCCCGTGCAGCTCGCCGACCTCCCGGGCCCGGTCCGCCGCGGCGGGCAGCAGGCCGCGTAGGGCGCGCTTGCGGGCGTACGGGATCCGGTCGGGCACCCCGAGGGCGGCGCGCAGCAGCTCCTCCGTGCGGCGGGCCGCCATCAGCGGGCCCCGGCCGAGCCAGGCCCAGGCCACCGCGCCCTGCTCCAGGAGCCGGACGGGGCCGCGCTCCTCGGCGGTGATGCCGACCTTGACCAGGCCGGGCCCGAACCAGGCCAGATAGACCCGGTAGGTCCGCGGGTCGGCGGCGTGGGTGTCGGCGGCCACGGAGAACGAGCGGTCGAGGCGTGCGCACGCGGGGCACTGGGCGTTCCCGCTGCGGGCGGGCACGGCGGCGGCGGTGGGGCACGGGGTCCGCTTCCCGGCCCGGCGGACGCCGAGGCAGCGCCGCTCGCCCCGGGCGGCGAAGGCGAGGGGCTGTCCGTACGCGAGCGGGCTGGTCCGCTCGCCGCGCCCCTCGGCCCACCACCCGACGGCCGGGCCGCCGCCGCTGCTCCACCGGATGCCGGTGCACCGCCAGGTCACAGCGGCAGCGGCCGCTCGAAGAAGGTCTCCAGCACGACCGTCGCATGGGTCCCGCTGACGCCCTCGATCGCGTACAGGCGGCGCAGGACGTCCTGGAGCTGCTCGGTGGTGGACGTGCGCACCTTGACCAGGACCGAGGCGCTGCCCGCGATGACGTGCGCCTCCTGGATCTCCGCGATCGCCTCGAAGGCGGCGGCCGAGTCCCCCATCCAGGCGTTGGCGTCGACCATCACGTAGGCCAGCACCCCGCTGCCGACGGCAGCCGGGTCCACGTCGACCGTGGTCCGCCGGATCACCCCGCGCTCGCGCAGCTTGCGTACGCGTTCGTGCGTCGCGCCGGCGGACAGCCCGACGGCGGCGCCGAGGGCGGCGTACGACTGGCCCGCGTCCTGCTGCAGGCGCAGCACGAGCGCCCGGTCGATGTCGTCCACGCGGTCTCCCTCCACGGCAATCCCTTGCGCAGACAGTACCTGATCCTGCAATCTCACCCTTGCACCGAACAGAATTCGGCGCAACGACCACAAGGGGGAACTGTGTCATCCATAGCGGACCCGAACCTGTACGAGATCCTGGACGAGCGCTTCCGCACCGGCCGCTGCGCCTACGGCGACGCCCGCCTGGAACGGCTCCACGACGACTGCCGCTGGGCGGAGGGCCCGCTGTACCTGCCCGCCTGGCGGCAGCTCGTGTGGAGCGACATCCCCAACGACCGGATGCTGCGCTGGGACGAGGCGAGCGGCACGGTCTCCGTCTTCCGCTCCCCGGCCGGCCACCCCAACGGCAACACCCTGGACCGCGAGGGCCGCCTGATCACCTGCGAGCAGGGCAACCGCCGCATCACCCGCACCGAGCCGGACGGCACCCTGACCGTCATCGCGGACCGCTTCGAGGACAAGCGGCTCAACAGCCCGAACGACGCGGTGGTCCGCTCGGACGGCTCGATCTGGTTCTCCGACCCGGACTTCGGCATCACCAGCGACTACGAGGGCCGGCGCGCCCCCTCCGAGATCGGCTCGTGCAACCTCTACCGCGCCGACCCGCACACCGGCGGAGTGCGGCGCGTGGCGGACGGGTTCCTCGGCCCGAACGGCGTGGTCTTCTCCCCCGACGAGACGGAGCTGTACGCGGCGGACACCCGGGCGGGCCACATCCGCGCCTTCAAGGTCGGGGACGACGGCACCCTGAGCGACGACCGGATCTTCACGACCTGCCCCTCGGTGGACAACATCCGCTTCGACGTCGAGGGCCGGCTCTGGGCGGCGGCCATGGAGGACGGCGTCCACTGCTACGACCGGGACGGCACCCTGATCGGCCGCATCCGCGTCCCCGAACCCGTCTCGAACATCGCCTTCGGCGGCCCCAAGAACAACCGCCTCTTCATCACCGCCACCACGTCGCTCTACTCGCTGGTGCTGTCGGTAACGGGCCTCCCGCGCGTCCGCTGAAAAACGGCGCAACGCAAGAGGCCCCCCGGCGAACCGGGGGGCCTCTTCGGCTGTGCACTCGGCAGGATTCGAACCTGCAACCTTCTGATCCGTAGTCAGATGCTCTATCCGTTAAGCTACGAGTGCTTGGGCTTCCCGGGGTTTTTCGCCCCGTTGGCCTTGCGAGAACAACAATACATGGACCTTGCCGGGACGCGAAATCCATTAGCCAGACCGGCTCTGACCTGCGGAAACGCCTCGGACCATGATCGTCCGGCTGTTCGGCCCGGCGGCAGGTCTCCGCCAAGGGGCGGCCGCAGAAGTCGACAAGAAGTGGCGGCACGGGGCGGCAGGGGTCGCAGACGTCGGCAGGGGGTCGGCAGCAATCGGCGGACGAGATGTGCGCGGACGCAGCGAAGCCCCGGTCCGTGGGACCGGGGCTTCGTGAACTGCGGAGGCGGAGGGATTTGAACCCTCGATGGGGGGTAAGCCCCAAACCGCATTAGCAGTGCGGCGCCATAGACCGGACTAGGCGACGCCTCCAGCACACCCTCGCGTACGAAGGTGCGTGCAGATGATGACACAGCCGCGGGGCCGGTCACCAATCCGCTCCCACGGTACTAGGACAGCTGGCCACAGGGCAAAGCCTTAATCACTCCCGGCACACGGGTCGGGCGGAGCCGTCACGCGGGGCACGCGAATGTCGTTGGTCCCGGCGTACGACGTACGGACGACCTGGAGTGCCCCATGCTGCGACTCGCCGCCTTCGCCGTCACCTCAGCCCTGGCCGCCACGGCTGCGGGTCCCCTGCCCCCGCTCCCGCTCGGCCGGCTGCTGGGCGGGCCCGACCACCTCACCGTCGCCGTGTCCAAGGCTCCCAATCCCCTGGCCAACGGCACGTACGTACTGGAGTGCAACCCGGTCGGCGGGGACCATCCCGAGCGCGAGGCGGCGTGCGCCCGCCTCGACCGCCTGGAGCGGGACGCCGAGGACCCGTTCGCGCCCACGGACGACCGACGGGTGTGCAGCCTGCAGCACGGCGGTCCGGCCGTCGCGCGCATCACCGGAACCTGGCGGGGACAGAAGGTGGACGCCACGTTCCGGCGAACGAACGGATGTGAGATCGCCCGGTGGAACAAGTTGGAACCTGTGCTTCCGCCCGGACGGTCCTGACCTGGGCGGATGCGGCCGGCGCACCGCATCCGCGCAACATCGGCCACCTCGGGCCGGGGACGTGCCCTTAGACTCCTCCCGTGACATGCCGGTAGTCGTGGTCAGGGAGGAAGCTCGTCGTGAGCAGCAGGCCATCCCGAGGCGCTGCTCGCCTCGCAGCAATACTCGACGCGCTTCCGGACGCACTGCTCCTCGTCAACGCCAACGGCACGGTCGTCAACGCGAATTCGATCGCGCTCGAGGCCATGGAGAGCCCCGGCACCGGACTCGTCGGCCGCGGCGTGCTCGACCTCTTCCCCGAGTTCGACTCCAAGCTGATCCCCGGCTCGATGCGCCGGCCCGGCGACGACGACGGCGGCCGGGCCAAGCCCAAGCGGATGGTCGCGCGCCGCACCGACGGCAGCGAGTTCCCCGTAGAGGTCACCCACGCGCACCTCGACGGCCGCGACGCCTACCGCGAGCCGCAGAACTCGTACACCGGGGACGAGCTGCTCATGCTCGTCGTACGTGACCTGTCCGAGACCGTGGACACCGAGGCCGAGCTCGCCCGCTCGCAGCGGCAGACCGAGATGATCCTGCGCGCCGCCGCCGAGGGCGTCGTCGGCACGGACACCGACGGGCGGGTCGTCCTCGTCAACCCGGCGGCCGCCCAGATCCTCGGCTACCGCGCCACCGACCTCGGCAACCGCGAGCTGCACGCCCTGATCCAGCATTCCCGCGCCGACGGCTCCCCGTTCCCCTTCGAGGAGTCCCCGCTCGCCGACACGCTGCGCAGCGGCCGCAAGCACCGGGTGCGCGGGCAGGTCCTGTGGAACAAGGCCGGCCAGCCGGTCTCCGTCGACCTGACCACCTCCCCCGTGCGCGACGGGGACATGCTCGTCGGCGCCGTCATGACCTTCACCGACCGGCGGCCCTTCGACGCCCTGGCCGCGCGCCACGCCCAGCTCGTGGCGGTCCTCGGCGATTCACTGCGCGGCCCGTTGGAGGAGCTGCGCGGCGAGCTGGCCACCCTCGCCGCCGACGACGGCGGCCAGCTGTGGCCCGAGGCGAACCAGCTGCTGCACCACCTGGCCGCCGGGTACGCCCGGATGACCACGCTGGTGGACAACGTGCTCGGCTTCCAGCGCCTCGACGCGGGCAGCGAGAAGCTGAAGAAGAAGAACGTCCTGATGGACGGCGTGGTCAAGGCGGGCGTCGACGGCGCCGTCGACCTGATCGGCCCGGGCCGCGCCCAGTTCGCGGTGCACGCACCGACCATCGAGGCCGAGGTGGACGCGGAGCGGGTCGCGACCGCGCTCGCGCACCTGGTCGCGGACGTCGCCGGGGTCGACGCCACCGGCAAGACCCCGCAGGGCAGCGGGTACTCCGACTCCACCATCGTGGTCGCCGCCGCCCAGCGCGGCGAGGTCGTACGGATCGAGGTGCGGGGCCCGTACGAGGGCGGCAACCCGGTCCACGAGCCGATCGTGCGGGGCATCGTCACCGCGCACGGGGGCGTCCTGCAGACGGTCGAGGTCCCGGGCGCGCCCGGCGGCGCGTACGTGCTGGAGCTGCCGCTCGGCACGGGCGCCGGGACGGTGACCCTGCCCGAGCCCGAACCGGAACCCGAACCGGAGCCGGAGCTCGCGCAGCAGCCGCGGCCCGGGCAGCCCGGCGCCGGGGCCGCGAAGGGGCCGGGGCGGCGCGGCCGCCGCGGGGTGGACGCGTTCCTGGAGGACTCCTCGGAACTGGCGGCCCCGGCCGGCGAGGCCCAGGGCGGGGGCGCGCTCGCGCTGCCGTCGGGGCGGCGGCGGGCCGGCGAGGCCGTACCGGCGGACGCGGCCGGAGCGGCCCCCGCACTCGCGCAGTCGCCGGTGAACCCGGCCGGCCTGGGCACCGGCCGCCGCCGGGGCAGGGACGGCGACGGCACCGGCACCGGCACCGGCACCGGTGAAGGCGGGCCCGGTCGGCCCGTGCCTCCGCAGGGCACCGCCATGCCCGCGCTCCCGCCCGTTCCCTCCGTACCCCCGGTCCCGGTGGCCGAGCACCCGGCCGCACGGCGGCGCGCCCTGGGCCAGGCGGGCCCGGTGCGGCCCGGCGGCCCCGTGCCCGCGACGGGCCTCGGCCCGGCCCCCGTCGGCGGCCCCGGCCCGGTGCCGCCGCGGCCCGTCGCCCCCGAGGGTGGCTTCGCCCTGCCCGCCGGCCCGACTCCGGCCCCCTCCGCCGGCCAGGGCCCGGCCGCGCCCGGAGCCCCGGCCCCCGGTCCGGCCGGCGGCCCCGTTCCCGTTCCCGCTGCCGGACCCATCCCTGCTGGCGGACCCGTCCCTGCTGCCGGAGTTCCCGCTGCGGGCTCCGGCCCGGCCGTCGGACCGGTTCCTGCTCCGGGTGCCGCGCAGGCCCCCGTCCCCGCCGAGGGCGAGCCCCCCGCCGGACGCCGGGCGCGCCGTGCGCTGGGTACGCCGGGCACCGACCCCGCGACCCCCGCACAGCCCGCCGCGGCCGCGGAGGAGTCCGCGGCCCCGACCGGGCGGCGCCGGGCGCTGCCCGCCACCCCGGCCTGGCCGGTTCCTGCGGCCCGGACCGCTCCCGAGGACGACGGCGCCACCGGGCAGGTCGCCCTGCCCGGAGCCCGGCAGCCGCAGGACGCCCAGGCGGAGCCCGGCCGGCCGATCAGCGTCCGCGCCCTCGGCACCATCGGCCAGGGCATCTCCGTCGACCCCGCGGCCGCCGACCCCGCCGCCGGAGCCGGGGCGGGGGCCGCAGGCGGGTCCGGCCGCCGCCGGCGCCTCTCCGAGCCCGCACCGCAGGGCCGGACCTTCGCGATAGGAGCCCCGGAGGCGGGCGCCGCCGAGGGTCCCGAGCCGCTGGACGGTCCGGGAGGAGCCGTCGAGGTGGTCACCCGGCCCGTGCCGCCGCCCGTGGACGACGAACTGCCGCCGGAGCCGCTGGACAACCCGCGCCGGCTCCTGGTGTGGCCCGCGCCCGACGTGCAGACGCAGCAGGCACTCAGCGACCGCGGCTACCGCCCGGTGGTCGTGCACTCCCGCGAGGAGGTGGACGCGCAGATCGCCGCGTTCCCCGCCGCACTGTTCGTGGACCCGCTCACCGGGCCGATCACCCGGACCGCCCTGCAGTCCCTGCGGACCGCCGCGGTGGCCGCGGAGGTGCCCGTGCTGGTCACCGCCGGGCTGGGCCATGCCTCACGCGAGGCGGCGTACGGCGCCGATCCGGCCGTGCTCCTCAAGGCGCTCGCGCCGCGCGACAGCGAGCAGCACCCCTCCCGGGTCCTGCTCATCGAGGAGCGCGACGAGATCGCGACCGCGCTGACGGCCGCGCTGGAGCGGCGGGGCCTGCAGGTGGCCCGCGCGGGAGCCGACACCGACGCAGTGGAGCTGGCCTCCCGGATGCGGCCCA
Source organism: Streptomyces sp. NPDC046876 (assembly GCF_040645035.1). Taxonomy (NCBI): domain Bacteria; kingdom Bacillati; phylum Actinomycetota; class Actinomycetes; order Kitasatosporales; family Streptomycetaceae; genus Streptomyces; species Streptomyces sp. NPDC046876. The sequence continues at coordinate 23,505 of NZ_JBEYXK010000004.1, forward strand.
ACCTGGTGGTCATGGACCTCATGCAGGTCCGCCGCCGACGGGCCGGGATCGTGGACTGGCTGCGCGCCCACGGGCAGCTGAACCGCACCCCGCTGGTCGTCTACACGGCCACCGGCATCGAGGCGGAGGCGCTGCCCCGGCTGGCCTCCGGCGAGAGCGTGCTGTTCCTTGCCGAGCGGGCCAACACGGCGGACGTCCAGGGCCGCATCGTGGACCTGCTGGCCAAGATCGGCGCCAACTAGCCATCCTGGCCCGATGGCCATCACCGACACGTCCGAGCACACCGTCCCCGCCGACAACGGGGAGGTGAGCCTGCTCATCGCCCGGCAGGTGGAGCCGGGCTACGAGGACGCGTTCGAGACGTGGGCGCGCGGGATCCTGGAGACCGCCGCGACCTTCCCGGACCACCTCGGGTACGGGCTGTTCCGCCCGGCGGCGCCGGGGGCGCCCTGGTTCCTGGTGCACCGCTTCCGCAACCAGGCCGCCTTCGAGCGGTGGCAGGACTCCCCGGAGCGGGCCGCGTTCTTCGCGCACTGCGAGGGCCACCACCACACCGAGATAGCCCGGCGCGAACTGCACGGCATGGAGACCTGGTTCGCCAAGCCGGGCACGACCCGGCCCGCGCCGCCGCGGTGGAAGATGGCGATCAGCTCGGGGCTGGCCATCTTCCCGATCTCGCTGCTCGGCAACGCGGTGCTCGGGCCGTACCTGGTGGACGTGCACTTCGTGGTGCGGACGGCCGCCTTCGCGGCCGTCTTCAGCACCCTGATGACCTACGTGGCCATGCCCGCCGTCAGCAGGCTGCTGCGGCCATGGCTCACGCGCGGCTGACGCGTACGCATACTCCTCCGCCTCCGCCCTGAGAGGGCCTCAGTCGAGGCGGGTCACGTCGAGCTCTCCTTCGGCGTACTGCCTGCGGATCACCTTCTTGTCGAACTTGCCGACGCTGGTCTTGGGGACGGCCTCGATGAAGGTCCAGCGCTCGGGCAGCTGCCACTTGGCGATGGACTGGGAGAGGAACGCCCGCAGTCCCGCGTAGTTCACCGTCGCGCCCTCCTTGAGGACCACGGTGGCCAGGGGGCGCTCGCCCCACTTCTCGTCCGGGACGGCGACGACCGCGGCCTCGGCGACCTCGGGGTGCGCCATGAGCGCGTTCTCCAGCTCCACGCTGGAGATCCACTCGCCGCCGGACTTGATGACGTCCTTGGCCCGGTCGGTCAGCGTGAGGAACCCGTCGGGGCTGATCACACCGACGTCACCGGTCCTGAGCCAGCCGTCCGGGCTGAACTTGTCCTCGGGGCGCAGCGGTTCGCCGGACGCACCGCCGTAGTAGGCGCCCGCGATCCAGGTGCCGCGCACCTCCAGCTCGCCGGCCGACTCCCCGTCCCAGGGCAGTACGTCGCCGCCGGGGCCGACGAGGCGGGGCTCGACGCCCGCCGGGAAGCGGCCCTGGGTGATCCGGTACGGCCACTCCTCCTCGGCGCTCAGGCCGGCCGGCGGGTGCGCCATGGTGCCCAGCGGGGAGGTCTCGGTCATGCCCCAGGCGTGGCAGACGCGGACGCCGAGTTTGTCGTACGCCTCCATCAGGGACGGCGGGCAGGCCGCGCCGCCGATGGTGACCTGCCGCATGGAGGACAGGTCGCGCGGGCGGGCGGTGACCTCCGCGAGCAGCCCCTGCCAGATGGTGGGGACGGCCGCGGCGTGCGTCGGCTTCTCCTGCTCGATCATCTCCGCGAGCGGGGCGGGCTGGAGGAACCGGTCGGGCATCAGCATGTTGATGCCGGTCATGAAGGTGGCGTGCGGCAGGCCCCAGGCGTTGACGTGGAACTGCGGGACGACGACGAGGGTCGTGTCCTTGTCCGTCAGGCCCATCGACTCGGTCATGTTGACCTGCATGGAGTGCAGGTAGATCGAGCGGTGCGAGTAGACGACGCCCTTCGGGTCACCGGTGGTGCCGGAGGTGTAGCACATGGCCGCGGCCTGGCGCTCGTCCAGCTCCGGCCAGTCGTAGCCGTCCGGACGGCCCTCGAGGAGCTCCTCGTACTCGTGGACGGCCACGCCGAGCCCGTCGAGGACCGAGCGGTCGCCGATGCCGGTGACGACCACGTGTTCGACGGTGGACAGGTGCGGCAGGAGCGGGGCGAGCAGCGGCAGCAGGGTCCCGTTGACCAGCACGACCCGGTCGGCGGCGTGGTTGACGATGAAGACCAGCTGCTCGGGAGGCAGCCTCAGGTTGAGCGTGTGCAGGACCGCGCCCATGGAGGGGATCGCGAAGTACGCCTCGACGTGCTCCGCGTTGTTCCACATCAGGGTGGCCACCCGCTCGTCCTGCCGGACACCGAGCTCGTCGCGCAGGGCGTGCGCGAGGCGCGCGGCGCGGGTGCCGATCTCGGCGAAGCTGCGGCGGTGCGGCTCCGCCTCCCCCGTCCACGTCGTGACCTGGGAACTCCCGTGGATCGTCGTCCCGTGCCGGAGGATCCGGCTGACGAGGAGCGGTACGTCCTGCATGGTGCTCAGCAAAGCGTCCTCCCGGTGGGCGCTGCGGCGCTGCGGCGGCTTGGATTGCTGCCGATTCTGCGCACGTACCGGTCGGCATGTCACTACCCGGAGGTACAAACGCGGCGGGGAATCGCTGTGGGGGAACTCGACCTGGCACCGGGCACAGGCCGGGGGTGCGTGAACCGGGCATCGTGCACAAGCCGGGCCCGGAGCCTGCACGGACGTTTCACGTGAAACGGTGGCGATGTTTCACGTGAAACCGGGTGTTTCACGTGAAACCACGAGGTCGGCCGGCTCAGCGGACCGGGGTGAGCTCCGGGTCCTCGCGGAGCTTGACCAAGGCGCGGGAGACTGCGCTCTTGACCGTGCCGATCGAGACTCCGAGGAGCTCGGCGGTCTGCGCCTCGGTCAGATCCTCGTAGTAGCGCAGGACGACCATGGCGCGCTGGCGGTCGGGGAGCCGGGTGACCGCGCGCCACATCGCGTCGCGCAGTGCCTGTGCCTCGGCCGGGTCGGTACCCGGCGGCTCCTCGGTCTCCGGGAGCTCGTCACAGGCGAACTCCTCGACCTTGCGCTTGCGCCACTGGGAGGTGCGGGTGTTGACCAGGGCCCGGCGGACGTACCCGTCCAGGGCCCGGTGGTCCTCGATGCGGTCCCAGGCGGCGTACGTCTTGGCCAGCGCCGTCTGCAGCAGGTCCTCGGCGTCGCACGGGTTGGCGGTGAGGGAGCGGGCGGTGCGCAGCAGCGTCGTGCCGCGGGTCCGGACGTACGCCGAGAACGACGGGTACGGCGTCGGTTGCGAGGCGAGCGTGCACACGGGCGTGGTCATGACTCCACGCTAGGAGCGCGGGGCCTACGGGGGATCGGCCGCAAGTGCCGAAGCGGGGTCCGTCTCAGGTTGTAGGGGTGGGGGCCGCCCCACCTCCTGAAGGTGGAGGAGGCGGGGTGGCCAGGGTGCTGGCCTCAGCCGTCGGCTCCGAGGATGAGCCCCGAGGTCGGCACTCCCGTCCCCGCCGTGACCAGGGCGTGGGCGGCGCCGCGGACCTGGTTGACGGAGGTGCCGCGCAGCTGGCGGACGGCTTCGGCGATGCCGTTCATGCCGTGCAGGTACGCCTCCCCGAGCTGGCCGCCGTGCGTGTTGAGCGGCAGGGCCCCGGCGGCCACGAAGTCGGCGGCCTCGCCCGGCTTGCAGAAGCCGAACTCCTCCAGCTGCATCAGCACGAACGGCGTGAAGTGGTCGTAGAGGATGCCCACGTCGATGTCCGAGGGCCGCAGTCCGCTGGTCCGCCACAGCTGCCGGGCGACCACGTCCATCTCGGGCAGGCCGGTGAGGTCGTCGCGGTAGAAGGAGGTCATGGCCTCCTGGCGGCGGCCCGCGCCCTGCGCGGCAGCCGTGATCACCGCAGGTGCGTGCCGCAGGTCACGGGCCCGCTCGGTGCTGGTGACGACGAGCGCCTGGCCGCCGTCGGTCTCCTGGCAGCAGTCCAGCAGCCGCAGCGGTTCGACGATCCAGCGGGAGGCGGCGTGGTCGGCGAGGGTGATGGGCTTGCCGCGGAACCAGGCGGCGGGGTTGTTCGCCGCGTGCCGGCGGGCGGTGACGGCGACGTGGCCGAACGCCTCGGGGGTGAGGTGGTGGGTGTACAGGTAGCGCTGGGCGGCCATGGCCACCCAGGAGGCCGGGGTGAGCAGCCCCCACGGCAGCGACCAGCCGAGTGCCGCGCCCTCGGCCGAGGGCTCGCGCTGCTGAACGCCGGAGCCGAAGCGGCGGCCGGAGCGCTCGTTGAAGGCCCGGTAGCAGACCACGACCTCCGCGATCCCGGTGGCGACCGCGAGGGCGGCCTGTTGGACGGTGGCGCACGCCGCGCCGCCGCCGTAGTGGATGCGGGAGAAGAAGGAGAGGTCCCCGATGCCGGCGGCCTGGGCCACCGTGATCTCGGGGCTGGTGTCCATGGTGAAGGTGACCATGCCGTCGACGTCCGCGGGGGTGAGGCCGGCATCGTCGAGGGCGGCGTGCACGGCCTCGACGGCGAGCCGCAGCTCGCTGTGGCCGGAGTCCTTGGAGAACTCGGTCGCGCCGATGCCGGCGATGGCGGCGCGCCCGCCGAGGGTGTCGCGGGCCCGTACGCTCATGCCGCACCTCTCGCGGGCTCTGCAGCGGCCGGCGGGACGGTGACCCTGACGGTTCCGGTGACGTGGTGGCCGATCCCGTTGGCACCGACGACGCGGATCTCGGCGGTGTCCCCGTCGAGGGCCGTGACGGTCCCGGTGAGGGTCATCGTGTCGCCGGGGTAGTTCGGGGCGCCCAGCCGGATGGACACGGCGCGCAGCACGGCGCGCGGGCCGAGGTGGTCGGTGACGTAGCGGCCGACCAGGCCGTTGGTGGTCAGGATGTTCATGAAGATGTCCGGGGAGCCCTTCTCGCGTGCGAGGAGGGCGTCGTGGTGCACGTCCTGGTAGTCGCGGGAGGCGATCGCCCCCGCGACGATCAGCGTGCGGGTGATCGGGATCTCCAGCGGCGGCAGCGCGTCGCCGACGTTCATGCGTCGTCCCCCTCGGATATGAGTGCGCCCAGTTCGGCGAGCAGTTCGCTGCCGCAGCCCAGGTAGGCGTCCAGCTGGCGTCCCCACAGGAAGTGCCGGTGGACGGGATGGTCCAGGTCGGCGCCCATGCCGCCGTGCAAGTGCTGGCCCGCGTGGACGACCCGCTTGCCCGCTTCCGAGGCCCACCAGGCCGCGGTCAGAGCGTGCTCGCGCGCCGGGAGCCCCTCGTCGATGCGCCAGGCCGCCTCGTACGCGGTGACCCGGATCGCCTCCGTGTCCATGTGTGCATCGGCCGCGCGCAGCATGACCCCCTGGTTCGTGGAGAGCGGCCGCCCGAACTGCTCACGGGTGGAGGTGTAGGCGGCGGCCCGGGCCACCGACCCGGCGCAGACCCCCGCCTGGAGCCCGGCGAAGGCGGTACGGGCCACTGCCAGGACCTCGGCGTACGCCCGCGGGCCGCCCAGGCGCTCGCCTTCGGCCCCGGTCAGGGTCAGGCGCCCCGCGGACCAGGGGGCGGTGGTCTCCACGGCGGCCGTCGCCACACCGGGCGCGTCCGTCCGTACGAGCCACAGGGCCCGGTCGGCGTCCGGGACCAGCACGTGGGTGGCGTCGCGCAGCCAGGGCACGGCGGGGGCGGTGCCGATGAGCCGGCCGTCGGCTCGGGCGCTGATCCGGCCGCGGACCGGGAAGGCGCCGGTGACGACCGCCTCGCCGCTGCCGAGGGCGGGCAGCAGCCGGGAGCGCTGGTCGGCGGTGCCGTGTGCGGCGACGGGCAGAACCCCGTACGCGCAGGTGGCGGCGTAGGGGACCTGGGCGGTGGTGCGGCCCTGCTCCTCCAGCAGCAGGACCAGGCCGAGCAGACCGATGTCCTCGACCGCGGCGATCAGACCGGAGCCGGCGAGGGCCTTCCACAGTTCGGCGTCACTGCCGGTGCCGGCCGCGGCGAGGCGGTCGTGGGTGGCGAGGTCGCCGAAGATGCGGGCGGCGAGTGCCGCCGCGGCGGCCTGCTCCTCGGTGGGGCGGAAGTCCATCAGCACTCGCTCCCTCGGAAGACCGGCAGTTCCAGCTCCTCGTCCACGCGGAGGAACTCCAGCCGGACGGGCAGCCCGATGCGCACCCGGTCATGGGGGACACCGGTGATGTTGGTGACCATGCGGACCCCCTCGGCGAGTTCGACGAGGGCGACGGCGTACGGAGGGTCGAAGGCGGGGAACGGCGGATGGTGCATGACGACATGACTGAAGACGGTGCCCTCGCCGCAGGCCTCGACGGTGTCCCAGTCGAGGCAGGCGCAGGCGTTGCAGCCGGGCAGCCAGGGGAAGCGGAGGGTCGAGCAGGCGGTGCAGCGCTGGATCAGCAGCTTGTGGTCGCGGACGCCGTCCCAGAAGCCCTGGTTGTCGCGGTTGACGACGGGGCGCGGGCGGCGGGGCGCGGGCTGCGGCCTCGGCTCTTGCTGCGGCGTCTGCTGTGGCGCGGGCTGCGGCCGCCGGGGGCGGGCGGCCGGCGCGTACTTGAGGATGCGGAAGCGGTGGGTGCCGGCGGGCTCGCCGCCGGCACGGACGTCCATGCGGGTGGTCACGAAGTGGCCCGTGCCCAGCTTGGTCGTCTTGCGCGGCGACACCGACTCGATGACGGCGTCGAAGGTGATCTCGTCGCCGGGACGGAGCGGCCGCAGGTACTCCTGCTCGCAGTCGGTGGCCACCACTGAGGTGCAGCCGGCGCCGTCGAGGAGGGCGAGGAGTTCGTCGTACGCCGAGGAGCGGTCGCCGTGGCCCGAGAGCCCGCCCATCGTCCAGGCCTGGAGCATGGTGGCCGGGGCGACGGCGTCCGGGCCGGTGTAGGCGGGGCTGGTGTCGCCCATGGCCTCGCACCAGTGGCGGATCATCGGCCCGTTGACCGGGTCCTTGCCCCGGCCGCCGATGGCGGCGGGCCGGCCCTCGAAGGCGCGGAGGAGCTCGTGGAAACGGGACGCCGCCTCCTCCTCCCCGGCCCCGTCCGCAGTGCCGGACGCCGTGGCGGTCATCGCTTCCGTCCCTTCATGCCGAGCCGCATCATGGCGACGATCTCCCGCTGGACCTCGCTGACCCCTCCGCCGAAGGTGTTGATCTGGGCGGCCCGGTTCATCCGCTCCAGCTCGCCGCCCGCGAAGGCCCCGGGCCCTGGGCCCCGTACGAGGGCCTCCTCGCCCACCACCTCCTGGCAGATCCGGTACACCTCGACGGCGGACTCGGTGCCGAGGAACTTCACGCCGCTGGCGTCGCCGGGGGCCAGGGTGCCGGCGCCCACGTCCTGGACCAGGCGCCAGTTGAGGAGGCGTACGGCGGCCAGCCGGGCGTGCGCCTCTGCGAGCCGGGCCTGTACCCAGGGGCGGTCGGCGGGGCGTTCGCCGGTGGCCGGGTCGGGGGTGCGGGCGTGGCGCAGGGCGGCCGCGTGGAAGTCCTCGGCCTGCATGCCGATGGCGGCGAGGGCGACGCGCTCGTGGTTGAGCTGGTTGGTGATCAGGCCCCAGCCGCCGTGCTCGGGTCCGACGAGGTTCGCTGCGGGCACGCGGATCGCGTCGTAGTAGGTGGCCGTGGTCGTCAGGCCGCCGACCGTCTCGATCGGGGTCCACGAGAACCCGGGTGCGTCGGTGGGGACGAGGATGATCGAGATGCCCCGGTGCTTGGGGGCCGCGGGATCGGTGCGGCAGGCGAGCCAGATCCAGTCCGCGTTCTGGGCGTTGGAGGTGAAGACCTTCTGCCCGTCGACCAGCCAGTCGGCTCCGTCGCGTACGGCCCGGGTGCGCAGGGCGGCCAGGTCGGTGCCGGCGCCGGGCTCGGAGTAGCCGATCGCGAAGACGATCTCGCCGCTGAGGATGCGGGGCAGGAACCGGTCCTTCTGCTCCTGGGTCCCGTACTTCATCAGCGTGGGGCCGACGGTGTTGAGGGTGACCATGGAGACGGGGGCGCCGGCCCGGTAGGCCTCGTCGAAGAACACGAACTGCTCCTCGGCACCGCGGCCCCGGCCGCCGTACTCGGCGGGCCAGCCGAGGCCGAGCAGGCCGTCGGCCCCCATGCGGCGCAGCAGGGCGCGCTGGGCGGCCGGGTCCTCGGGGGCGCCGTCCGGGAGGAGGTCGTGGAAGTACGCGCGCAGTTCGGCGCGGAGCCGCAACTGGCCTTCGGTCGGGGCGAGGTGCACGGCGGTTGGCCTCCCGGCGTCGCGTCGCATCGGCGAGTGGATCTGACTGTCCGTCAGATCTGCTGCGAGTGTCAAGCCGTAGGCCGGGAGCCGCTCACGAAAGGCCACTGTCCGACGCGGGCGCTGCGCCGCGGGGTGCCGCCGCACGAACGGGCGAGGGCGCCCGCGCTACCGGACCCCAGCCGGTCCGGTCGCACGGGCGCCCTCAGTGCTCGGAGTCGGCGCTGTCATCGCTCCTGCCCCCGCTGCATCCACCGCGCAGCGAGCGGAGCACGCGGAGCACCTACCACCACGGGTGGAAGTTGACCGCGACGTTCCCCTGGTTGATCGCCGTCAGGGCGGAGCCGTTGACCTGCGCGGTGTTGTTCTGGTTCGACGCGCCGGAGCCGGTGGCGACCTGCTGGGAGGTGGACGAGTTGCCGAGGTTGTTCCCGCCCACGCCGCTGCCGACGACGCCGGCGACGCTCGCATTCGATCCGTCGTTCGCGAAGGAGCCGTTGTCGGCCGAGGCCACTCCGCCGAAGAGCGCGGCGGCGAGGGGGAGGGCGGCGACGGCGGCGAGGACGCGGGCGGTACGGATGCTTGCCATGTTCGTGGATCCTCCAGGAAACCGAAGTGGGGTGTTCCCAAGGCAGTTGGCCGACCGCCTCGGCGTTTTCTGTGGTGACGACGTCGCGAGACCAGAGTTGCCCACCGAATCCCCGGCGAACCAGCCCGGAGTCCTTGATTCCCCCGCAAGCATGAGCAACATCGGATAAACCTCCTTTGCATCCCGATGTCCCAGGTCAGCGGGCCTACGGCGGTTGAAACCACCGCCGGGCAAGAGGAGAAACGTTCCTCCGGAATGATCTCTTTCGGCATGCCGAAAAGGGCCGCTGCCTCCGGGAACCCCACCGTCTCCCGGGCCTGCGACCCTGCAATGCCAAGCTTCACGCCCCCTGTGCGCCCCCTGTGCGCCCCGGCGCCCGCCGCGTACGCGGTACGAGCACTACGCGACGAGCGCGACCCCGTCGCGACCGAGGGCGCGAGCAGGGACGGGAGCGGCGGCCACGGCGGAGGTGGCGACAGGGCCACCGGAAGGGGCCGGGGCAGCCGCAGCCGGGGAAACCGGGTCAGCGGCAGCGAAGGCAGCAGGAGCGGCGGAACGCCGGACCGAGGGCGAGGCACCGTGCGCCTCGGCACCGATCCGCTGCTTGATCGTCGGCGGGAGCGAGCCACCCCGCACCATCGCCCGCCAGGTCCTCCGAGCGACGGGCCGGCGCACGGAGCCGGCGGCGGGCCGGACGGCAGCACCGACCGAGCCGGCGCCCGGCACCGCAGCGGCGACCGCCGGGGCAGCGGCCCGGCCGCGGAACCCGAGAACGGCGAGGAGCGCCATCAGCGCGGCGACCACTGCGGTCCGGAGCGAGGTGAGGGTGATGCGCTGAGCCATGGCGGGGTGCCTCGATTCGCGATGTTCCGACGGGCGGATCTGCATACATTCGTCATGATGTGTCCGCAACCGGAGCGCTCCCACCACGCGCGCCGATCTTCCGACAAACACCACCCGAAAGGCCGAGCCCGGCCCCGGGCGGCCTCCCGGCCGACCCCGACCCCACCGCCACGCCGGCGCCCCGACGGCCAACCGCCGTGCACCGGCGCCGAGTACCTCTTCGGCGAGTCCGTCACCGCGGCCACCGAGACCGACGCCGGTGTGGAGGTGGTCCTCTCGGGCGGGCAGACCCGCATCTTCGACCTGGTCATCGGCGCCGACGGGCTGCACTCGAACACCCGCGCGCTGGCCTTCGGCCCCGAGGAGCAGTTCACCCGCGACCTCGGCTACATGGCCAAGGTGATGGAGCCGGTCCAGAAGGCCGCCAGGGCAATCACCCTCAAGGCGTACTGACCGCCGAACGCCCCCGGTGGAACGACGAAGGGGCGCCCCGTGCGGGGCGCCCCTGTCAGTCGGCGTCTGCGCCGACACGGTGCGGTGGGTGTGGGATTTGAACCCACGGTGGCTTGCGCCACGACGGTTTTCAAGACCGTTCCCTTAGGCCGCTCGGGCAACCCACCTGGCCGGTACAGAGTACCGGGAGGTGGGAGGCGGTGGGGTCAGGAATTCTGTGCCTTGTCGTAGGCGGCCTTCGCCTCGTTGCCGAAGTACGGGCCGAACATCCGGTTCGGCAGGAAGTTGTAGCCGAAGCTGTTCACCGAGACCTGGGTGCCGAGGCCGGTGGCCTCGTTGAAGTCCTGGAACCAGGGGCCGCCGCTGGAGCCGCCGGTCATGTTGCAGGCCAGGCTGTGGTCCTTGGTCAGCAGGAAGTCCTTGCCCGTGCTGCCGCTGCAGTAGATCAGCTTCTTGCCGTCGTAGGGCGCCGCCGCCGGGAAGCCGAACGAGTACATCTTCTTGTTGTAGCCGCCGTTGAACAGGATGCCCTGGGCGCCGACGGCCTGGCTGAGCTTCTGGCCGTTCAGCGGGGCGACGACGGCGAGGCCGACGTCCATGTTCATGTCCTCGCTCGCGGCCCACTGGTCCGTCGCGAAGGTCTTGGTGGCCGGCCACTGGCCGTACGGCGCGTTGCCGTCGTCGTAGCCCGGGACGAAGATCCAGTTGGTGTGCCAGGTGCCCTGGTACTTGACGCAGTGGCCGGCGGTGATCACGGTGCTGCCGTTGGCGCTGGTGATGGAGTCACCCGAGCACGAAGCGGTCCGGTCGCCGAAGGTGAAGAACACCCGGCCCGAGGTCTTCACCACCGCACCGCCGCCGGTCCAGGCGCCGCCCGCCTGCGGGAACGCCGTCGGAGAGGCGGCCGCGGACGGCGCCGTCGGCGCGATCCGCGTGGCCTGCGCCGAGCTCGCGACGGGGGCGCGCCCGGTGCCAGGCGCCGCCACCACGTCCAGCGGGGTGGCGCCCCGCATCCGCTCTGCGGTCCAGAAGCCCTGGGTGTGCTGCGGCCGGAACGAGGCGGGGGCGTCGGCGGCGGCCGCAGGACCGGCCGTCGAAAGCGCGCCCGCGATCAGGGCGCCCGCGGCCAGGAGGACCGATGCTGCCGTGCGATGACGATTCACGCATGACTCCTTCTGCCGTGCCCGGTCCCGTCGGACCGGGCAGGGTGGGGGTGAAGAGCTGTCGGTGCGGATCGGCCGCAGGGTCCCACGCGCGGCACGAGAAGTCAGGAGACGGTCGGAACGTTCGCTCGGTTCCGGCCAGGAATTGGCCAAGTCCCGTCCGTGGGGCTGTCATACGGTCAGCAGCACCCCGGCATACGAGACCCCGGCCACCACGATCCACGCCCCCAGCCCGAGGAGCGCGGCCCGGCCGCCGGTCCGCGCCATGGACGGGAGGTCGACCGCACTGCCGAGACCGAACAGGGCTGCAGCGAGCAGGAGTTCCTGAGCGGTGTGCGCCCAGTCCAGGGCCGCGCCGGGCAGCGCTCCCGTGGCGCGCAGGGCGGCCGCGGCCAGGAACCCGGCCACGAACAGCGGCACCGGTGCCGGGCGGCGCCCCGACGGCGTGCGCACGCCGGTGCGGCGGGCCCGGACGGAGAAGGCGACGGCAGCCACCAGCGGGGCCAGCAGGGCCACCCGCATCAGCTTGACCAGTACCGCCTCGCCGAGCGCGTCCGGGCCGGCGGTCTGGGCGGTCGCCACCACCTGGCCGACGTCGTGGACGCTCGCACCGACCCACCGCCCGAAGGCGGCGTCCGAGAGCCCGAGCGGGTCCTGGAGCAGCGGGAGGACCGCGATGGCCAGCGTCCCGCACAGGGTCACGAGCGCCACCGAGGCGGCCACGTCCTCCTCGTCGCTGCCCGACACTTGGCTGACGGCCCCGATGGCCGAGGCCCCGCAGATCGAGTAGCCGGTGGCGATCAGCAGCGGCTGGTCGCCCGGCAGCCCGAGCCGGCGGCCCAGCCAGAGCGTGCCGAGGAAGGTCGCCGCGACCACGGCCGCGACCATGGCCACCGTGGCCCAGCCCAGCCGCAGCACCTGGTCCAGGCCCAGGCCGAGGCCGAGCAGGACGATGCCGATGCGCATCAGCCGCCGGCCGGCCAGTGACAGGCCCGGGCGGCCGGCGCCCCGCACGGTCGCCCGTACCCCGGGCAGGTGGGCGGCGGTGATGCCGAGGACCACCGAGGCGGTCAGCATCGGGATCCCCGGAACCAGCCGGTGCACTCCCCATGCGACGGCCACACCGGCGGCCGCCATGCCCAACCCGGGCCAGGGGGAGGATGTTTCACGTGAAACCGCGCCGGCGGCCGCGCTTCCGGCCCCGCGCACCGGGCGGTTGAGCAGCGCCATCAGTCGGCGGGGAGGGTGTAGACGCGGCGAACGCTGCTGCCCAGGCGGCTGACGTCCGCCCCGTAGACGTGGATCGAGATCGCCTTGGTGCCACAGGAGTTGCGCACCTTGTGGATGTCCCCGGGAGGGGCGAAGCCGCAGACCTCGCCGACACCGTTGACGACCTGCTCGGTGGCCACCAAGCGGGCCCCGACGTCTCCCGCGGCGGGGGCGAGCCGGTAGCGCAGCTCGCTCTCCTCGCCCTCGTGCACCCCGGCCACGCACCAGGAGACGTGGTCGTGGATGGCGGTCTCCTGGCCGGGCAGCCACACCAGCGCCACGACCGAGAAGCTGCCGTCCGCCTCGGCGTGCAGGACGTGCTGCCGGTACCGGTCGGGGCTGCCCACGCACTGCTCGGGCGTGAGCAGGTCGGTGGCGGCCAGGTGCGGGGCGAGGCGCTCGCCCACCAGGTAGGCGGTCAGGTCCGGGGCCAGCCCCCGGTCCACGACCGTGCGGATCTCACGGACGAGGGCGGACATCCTCGCGGTCGTCCGTGACGGTGTCGGAGTCGTGGTCGTGGTGGTCATAAGGGCAGCGTCGAGGAGCCGACCCATCACGTCCAACGACAGTTCTCACCTGAAATCCCAAGCAGGGCTTATGGATTCGGGCGTTGCGCGGTCAGGGAGTGCGCGGTCAGCACCCTATGCGGTTCGAGGCCACCGCCCTGAGCGCCTCGAGCACCACCGCCGTCGCCGGTATCCGCAGATGATCGCGGTAGACGTAGGCGGCGATGTGGCGGCGGGCGGCCGGCTGGAGCGCCCGCCCGCACACCCGGCTCAGCGAGAGCGAAGGCAGCACGAGGGCGGGCATCATCGCCACACCGAGCCCCTGCCCGACCATGCTCTGCACCACCAGGTTGTCGTCCGTGGCGAACCGGATGTCGGGGACGAAGCCCAGCTCGGCGCACTCGTGCAGCAGGTTGGCGCGGCAGCGCGGGCAGCCGGCGATCCACCGCTCCTCCGCGAGGTCGGCCAGGTGCACGGCCCGGCGCCGGGCCAGGGGGTGGCCGGTCGGCAGGAGCACCGTGAGCTGGTCCTCCAGCAGCCTGACCTCGGCGACCTCCTCGGGGATCTCCTCGTGGAGCCCGGGATAGGTGAAGGCCAGGGTGATGTCGCACTGGCCGCGCTCGAGCCGGCGCAGCGACTCCGGCGGCTCCCCCTCCAGCAGCTCGACCTGGATGCCCGGGTGGTCCTTGGCGAGGCTGCTGAGGGCCTCCGGGACGAGGGTGGCGTTGGCGCTGGGGAAGCCGCACAGCCGTACCCGGCCGGTCCGCAGGCGGGCGTACGCCTTCAGCTGGGCCTCGGCGGCAGTGAGGCTGCCGAGGATGGACTCGGCGTGCCGGGCCAGGGACTGCCCGGCCTCGGTGAGCTGCATCCTGCGGCCGACTCGGGTGAACAGCGGGGTGCCGACGGCGCGTTCCAGCGCCTTCATCTGCTGGGTGATCGCGGGTTGGGTGTAGCCGAGGACACGGGCGGCCGCCGAGTACGAACCGGAGGCGACCACTTCGTGGAATGTACGGATGTGCCGCGAATCGAACACACGGGAAGCATAAGCGGACGTTGGGAGGGGCCGTAGGCGGAATCCCGCCCACGGCCCCTCACCATCCGGCCACCATCCGGCCGCTCCGGCTACCGGCTACCGGCTACCGGCTACTTGTCGCCGACGCGCGAGCCGAGCGTGATGTCCACGGTGCTCGGCTTGCCGTCGCGCACGTACGTCAGCTTCACCACGTCGCCCGGCTTGTGCGTCCAGATCTCGCTGATGAGGGTCGGGCCGCTGTCGATCGGCCGGTCACCGAACCGGGTGATGATGTCACCGGGCTTCAGGCCCGCCTTGCCGGCCGGGCCGTTGGGGTCGACCAGCTCCTCGGCGGGCGCGCCCTGCTCGGAGATCTTGGCGCCGTCGACCTTCGACTGGAGGTCCACGGAGACCGAGATGACGGGGTAGACCGGCTTGCCGGTCTTGATCAGCGACTCGGCCACGTTCTTGGCCTGGTTGATCGGGATGGCGAAGCCGAGGCCGATCGAACCGGCCTGGCCGCCGCCGAGGCCGCTGCTGCCGGCGGACTGGATCGCGGAGTTGATGCCGATGACCGCGCCGCGCCCGTCGATCAAGGGGCCGCCGGAGTTGCCGGGGTTGATCGAGGCGTCCGTCTGCAGGGCGCTCATGTACGAGCTCTTGCCGCCGGAGCCGTCGCCGGAGGCCACCGGGCGGTCCTTGGCGCTGACGATGCCGGTGGTCACGGTGTTGGACAGGCCGAACGGCGCGCCGATGGCGATGGTCGGATCGCCGACCGCGACCTTGTCGGAGTCGCCGAGCGGCAGGGGCTTGAGCCCGGACGGCGGGTTCTTCAGCTTGATCACGGCCACGTCGTAGCCCTGGGCCCGGCCGACGACCTCGGCGTCGTACTTCTTGCCGTCGGGGAAGGTCGCGGAGAGCTTGCCGCCGTTCGCCGCGGAGGCGACCACGTGGTTGTTGGTGAGGATGCGGCCTTCCTGGTCGTAGACGAAGCCGGTGCCGGTGCCGCCCTCGCCGTCGCCCGCGGAGGCCTGGATGGTGACGACGCTGGGCAGCGCGGAGGCGGCGAGACCCGCGATGGAGCCGGGCTCGCGCTTGAGGTCCTTGGGGGTGTTCCCGGCGGTGATCGTCGTCGAGCCGTAGCCGTTGTTGTCGTTCTGCTCGGCGGCCCAGTAGCCGACCCCGCCGCCGACGCCGCCCGCGAGGAGGGCCGCGACGAGCACGGCGGCGATCAGACCGCCCCGGCCCTTCGGCTTGGCCGGGGGGACCCCGTCGGCCAGGGGCGCGCCCCAGCCGCCGTGGCCGCCGCCCGCCCCGTACGCCGGGGCCGCCGGCGGCGGGGGCGGCCAGCCCTCGGCCCCGTGCGCGGCGGGGGCAGCGACCTGGGCGGGGTATGGCTGCGGCTGCGGTGCGGGTGCCTCGGCGTAGCCCGGGGCCGGGGCCTGGGCTGGGGCCGGCGGGATCTGCTGCGTCTGCTCAGTGCCGGGCACAGGCGTCGGCGGCAGCTGCTGGGTCGCGGGCTCGGCGGCCGGCGCGGCGTGACCCGGGGCCTGGGCGGCCGGGGCCGCCGGGGCCGGGGCCGCCGGGGCCGAAGCCGCCGGGGGCTCGGCGGGCGCGGCCGGCGCAGGCGTCGCGGAAGCGGGAGCGGCCACCGGGTGCGCGGACGGGGCCGCGGGGGGCGTCGGGGCCGCGTTGCCCTCGTTCTCGGTGCTCACAGCGCTCTCTCCTCGTCACACACGGCTTCGTACAACCAACGTTTCGGCCCGACTGAACGTTCGACGAGCCTCACAAGTTCCAGGGAAAGCGTTCCCCATCACCCGTCAGAGCACTGTAAGCCGGACCTGTGCGTCTCCCCCATCCTTCATCTCCGGCATTTCGGTCGCATCCGCAGGCGGGACCCGCCGTCCGGGGCCCCCGCGGTGGCACCATGACCCGGTGACCCCTGCAACGCCGCCCCCCATCCAGGTCGTCGCCCACCGCGGCGCTTCGGAGGACGCCCCCGAGCACACGCTGGCCGCGTACCGCAAGGCCATCGAGGACGGCGCCGACGCCCTCGAATGCGATGTCCGGCTCACGGCCGACGGCCATCTGGTCCTGGTCCACGACCGCAGGGTCAACCGCACCTCCAATGGCCGCGGCGCCGTCTCCGCCCTGGAGCTGGCGGACCTCGCCGCACTCGACTTCGGCTCCTGGAAGGACCGCGAGGAGGCCCCGGACTGGGACTCCGACCCCGAGCGCACTTCCGTGCTGACCCTGGAGCGGCTGCTGGAGCTGGTCGCCGACGCCGGGCGGCCGGTACAGCTCGCCATCGAGACGAAGCACCCCACCCGCTGGGCCGGACAGGTGGAGGAGCGCCTCCTCTTCCTCCTCAAGCGGTTCGGGCTGGACGCCCCGCCGTCCGACGGCCCCCACCCGGTCCGCGTCATGAGCTTCTCCGCCCGCTCCCTGCACCGGGTCCGGGCCGTGGCGCCGACCGTCCCGACCGTCTACCTCATGCAGTTCGTCTCCCCGCGCATGCGCGACGGCCGGCTGCCGGCCGGGGTGCGGATCGCCGGCCCGGGCATGCGGATCGTGCGCAACAACCCGGGCTTCGTCCGCAGGCTCCAGAACGCCGGCCACTCCGTCCACGTATGGACCGTGAACGAGCCGGACGACGTTCAGCTCTGCGCTGATCTGGGTGTAGAAGCGATCATCACGAACCGGCCACGCCAGGTTCTGTCCCAGCTCGGACGCTGACGTCCCGGTTTGCCCACCCGCCTCGCCCGACCCGTGCGTGACAGGGTGTGCCCCGGCGCATCCGCTCCGCAATCGCTGGTCATGAATGCGTCAGAGGGCTCCGCTCCACCGGTTTCCGGTCCAGGCCACGGGGGCATCCAGACCATGGCGTGGGACTAAGGAGGTTCCGGGGGTGGCGTTGGTGGTGGCACAGGAAGTGCCCACGTCGTCGTGCATGGACGTACGCCATGGTCCTGCGGGCGTGGGCGAGGCGAGACACCGGATGCGCGAGCAGCTGCGCATCAGCGGGGTGTCCGAATCGGTCGTGGACGACGCCGTACTGATCCTTTCCGAACTGCTCAGCAATGCCTGCCGGCACGGCAGACCGCTGGGCGCGGGCGAGATCGGGGACGGGGAGATTCACGCCGCATGGCGCGTCGACCAGGCGGGACGGCTGACGGTCGAGGTGACGGACGGGGGCGGACCCACCCGGCCCGTTCCGGCCACGCCCTCGGTCACCGCGCACGGCGGCCGGGGGCTGAACATCATCAGCGCCCTCGCACAGGACTGGGGAGTGCGCGACGGTGCAGCGGGCGAGGTCACCGTATGGGTGATCGTCGCGTGCGGGCCCCGTCACGACGATTTCGCTACGCGCGTTGCGGCCCCGGTCCTCGACTTCGCCACGGCCTTCGACGACCTGGATCCCTGACCGGATCACGGCCGTCCGCACACGCGGCCGACCGGGAGCGCACGCCGACCGTGCTCCCGGCCGCACCCCACCGGTTGCGGCGGTACGAGCGGCTAGGCTCACGCCCAGACGCAACAGCCGTACCGCCGCAACCGGGAGTCACGCACGATGGCGAAGAAGCGCCCCGCAGCCAAGACTGCAAAGCCGCAGATCGAAAACGGGGAGATCCCGGTGGTGGGCGCCCGCGAGCCCTGCCCCTGCGGATCCGGCCGCCGCTACAAGGCCTGCCACGGCGCGGCCGCCTCGCACGCCGCCACCGCGCACGTGCAGCGTCCGTTCGAGGGCCTGCCGAACGAGTGCGACTGGGTGGCGCTGCGCGAGCTCGTGCCCGCGGCCACCGTCCCGCTCTCGCTCAAGGGCGGCCTGCCCGAGGGCGTCCCCTCCGTCACGCTGGTGACCGTACTGCCCATGGCCTGGCCGGCGCTGCGCCGCGAGGACGGCTCCGTCCTGCTCGCCCTGCAGAACGACTCCACCACCGGGGACCTCGCCCGCGACATGGCCGACACCCTGGAGCGCGCGCTCGCCACGGAACCGGGCAATCCCGTTCCGGGCCGCCGGGTTCCCGCCGAGGGGCCGCGACTTCAGGATCTCCTGGACACGGACGGCGGTTTCGAGCCGGTTGTGCACAGCGGCTTCGAATTCTGGATTCCGGATGCGGAGACCGCCCAGAACGCCTCCCCGGAGATCGCCGCCTCCCTGGAGCGCGCCAACGCCGCCGCCATCCCCACGGTCAAGCTGGCCGGTGTGGACGCGGCCTACTGGTGCGAGACCCCGGACAAGAACCACCTGCGCTGGGTCATGCCGCACCCCGAGGAGAAGCTGCTCGACGCCCTGGCCCGGCTGCACGCGGCGGGCACGTCCTCGCTCGGCGAAGGCACGCGGCTCGTGGGCTCCTTCCGGGCGCACGGCCTGATGGTCCCGGTGTGGGACCTGCCCACCGGGATGACCGCGCAGGACGTGGAGAAGCCGGCCGCGGAGTTCGCGGAGCGGCTGGCCACGGCCCTGGCCTCGGACGCCCCGCTGACCGCGGAGGAGCGCCGGGCGCGCGGCGGGCTCACCAACCGCCAGATCACGCTCAGCTGATCCGCAGGGGCCCGCAGGAGCGGTGACCGGAGTCACAACTCCCGCTAATCGCCTGCAAATCGGTGTCTGAATATCAGAGATCGAATTTGCGAACAGGCGATCTCTTGTTACCGTTCTTGTAGCCCGGTCGCTGGTGCATCCCCCGTCGCCAGCGACCGGGCCCTTCCATTTCCGGGCCGGGTCAACCGTCGGCCGGTGCCGGTGAGTTGCTCCCGGACCGCAGCAGCAGGTGCCCCTCGTCGTCCGGAGCGGCGTACTCCGCCACCGCCGAGTACGCGTCCTGCGGCCCTGCCGAGGGCTCCCGCGGCGTCTCGCACAGCCCTGGTTCGTCACCCGCCCCGACCGTGCAGCGGATCTGGACCGTGTGTCCGGCCGGCCCCATCACCGTCAGCACCGCGTCCAGGGCGCGGCCGCTCGTGTTGCGGTAGTAACTGCGGCCCCACGTCTGCCCCTCGGCGGCCAGGACGCACGTCTGCGCCTCCAGCCCCGGCGGGGCGGAGAGTTCGGGTCCGCAGCGGGAGTCGGTACGGGGCTGTTCGGGCGGACCGGCCCGCTCCGGTGCGGCCGGCTCCGGAGCACCCGAGGGCGCGGCGGCACCGGGACCGCCGGGCTGCCCCGCTCCGGCCGGGCGGCCGTCGGCCGCGGCGGCAGGTGCCTGCGTACCGGAACGGTCCTGAGAGCCGGAAGAGCCCGAAGAACCCGAGGAACCTGAAGGGCCGGAAGAGCCGGAAGAACCTGAAGAGCGCGAGCGGCCCGAGGGGTCCGCAAACCCGAGCGACGAGAGCAACCCGCCGCCTTTTCCGTCATCCTGACCGACGAAATCCGGTCCGGCGATCGCTCCGGCCAGCGGGAGCGACAAGATGATCAGCACACCGGCGCCGATACCGATCAAGCGGAGATTCATTCGGCGAACATAGCGATGCGGGAATGGGGCACGGAGATCCCCGCGCCCAATTCCCTTGGAAACGCGTCGCGCTGGCACCCGTACGAGTGATCCGCAGGGGTCCGGGGCGCCAGGTGGACCCGGAAGGCGCAGGCCCTGCGGGGCCGCTCAGTACGCGAGCCGGCTGCCGCCACCGGAGGCCCCGCTGCTCGCCTCGACCAGCGCGTGCACCACGGCCTCGACCTCGGGCAGCCACAGGCTCCCGGTGTCCGCCGGTTCCCGCTCCCAGCGCACCTGTCCGCCGCCGGACGCGGGCGAGGGCGGCAGCAGCAGGTAGCCGCCCTCGCCGTGGAAGCGCAGCGCGGACGGCACGTGGTCCTTGGTGTAGAGGAGTTCGCCGAGGCGCTCGAGCGAGTACGGCGCCACCAGCAGCGACCAGCGGGTGGGCGTGGCCGCGATCGGGCCGAGCCGCATGCCCTGCGCGTCCAGCCGTACGACGGCCCGCGCGGCCGCGGCGGCCGGCAGGCTCACCGCGCACGGAGCGGAGCCGCCGGTGGCGAGCAGCACGGGGGCACTGGGCCGGCGGGTCCACCACCACGCGACCATCCGGGGGTCGGTGGTGGCCGCGAGCAGCCCGGGGTCGAAGGGGTGGGCGCCGGGGACGGGGCAGTCGGGGTCGGGACAGGCGCACCGCGCACCGTCGGACCCGCCGCCGACCTGGCCGACGCCGGGCAGAACGGGCCACTGCCAGACGGAGGCGCAGGTCAGCGCGGTGTCGAGGAGAGCCGGATCGGGGGAGGCCGGGTCGGGGGAAGCCGAGGCGGGGGAAGCCTGGTCGCCGCTCTGCACCGCGGCGGACCGAAGGGTTTTCAGGCGGTTGCGGAGCCGCTGGAGACGCCTTCCGAGGATCTCGCGCATGAGCGCTCGTTCCTTTCCGTTGAACGCCGAGGGCCACATCACACCATGTGAGCGGTGTCTCACCACACGTACACGTTTCGCGTCACTGTCCGCCAGAAGCAGGTTCACACGGTTCGTGCAGTTTTCTTACGGGCTCATGAAACGCCCGGCGGGGGCGGAACGCGACCCGCGCCGGCGCCGGGACCGGCTGCCGCTGCTGAGGACGGCGGCCCGTGCCGGGCGGTTCCCGGCGGACGCCGGGCTGCGCCAACTGTCCCCGGACATCACGGACTACGTACCCGGGGCCACTTCGACGCCTGACCAGTCGATCGCAAAAACCGTCCGCTTCCGGCTTTTTCCAGCCAAGTTCTAGCCTTGGCTGGACCGTGAGTTGCTGTCTCACGGACACCAGGATTCCCACCGGGACAATGCTGGACATCGATCCTCGTGTGCGTGTAGATGTGGATTCATTGATGGCGGCGCAGCACGATCTGGGGGTTTGCGATGCTATATGGCGAATCGCACCAGGTGGAAAGGCGGACGCCATGAGCGCCCCGCATCTGCCGAAAGTGGCTGGAATCGATCCGGAAGTTACAGCGGTCCCGCACACTACGGCACCCGCGCCCGCCCGAACCGTGCTCGCACCGGCCGCTGCGCCCGCCCCGAGCATGCTCATCCAGGACCGGCTCGCGGGCATGGTCTCCGACCTGACCACCCTCCACGAACTGACCGAGCGACTCGCCCGCGCCTGCGACCTCGAGTCCTCCCTCCAGGAGTTCCTGCGCGCCGGAGCCGCCCTCGTCGGCGCGCGCCGCGGCCTGATCGCCCTGGAGCCCTCCGACGGCCTGGGCCCCACCACCACGATCGGCCTCGGCCTCGGCCGCGCGGACCTCGGGCACATCGAGACCGTGCCGCGCGCCGCGACCTCGTACGGCCGCATCCTCGACGGATTCCCCGACGCCCACGGCGGCTCCGAGGTGCTCCCCGAACCCGACGCCGCCCCCGGCATCGGCGGGTACGGCGCGCCCGTCGACCCCCGGCACCGGGAAGTCGCCGCCCGGCTCGGCTACGCCGCCAGCTACGCCCTGCCGCTGACCGCCGAGGCCACCGGCCGCCTCGGCGCGGCCGTCTGGCTCTATGACGAGCAGGCCGAACCGAGCGACCGCCAGCGCGACCTCGCCGGCCTCTACGTCCGGCACGCCGCCGAGCACCTGGCCCGGATGCTCGAGGTGGAACGCTCCCGCAGCCGCCTGGCCACCGTCGCCGAGGAGTTGCTGCCCAGCCGGCTGCCCCGGATCCCGGGGGTCCAGCTCGCCGCCCGCCACCACACCGGGCCGCGGGGCGGAGGCGACTGGTACGACGCGCTGCCGCTGCCCGAGGGCGCGCTCGGGCTGGCCGTCGGCTCCGTCACCGGCGCCGGGCCCAGCGCGGTCGCGGCAATGGGCCGGCTGCGGGCCTCGCTGCGGGCGTACGCCGTCATGGAGGGCGAGGACCCCGTCGCCGTCCTGTCCGACCTCGAACTGCTGCTGCGGCTGACCGAGCCCGCGCGCTGTGCCACCGCCCTGTTCGCCTACTGCGAGCCCACCCAGCGCAAGATCCTCCTGGCCGGGGCCGGGCACGCCCCGCCGCTGGTGGTCGGCGAGCGGCGCACGGAGTACGTGGAGACCTCGCTGTCGGCGCCGCTCGGGATGCTGTCCTGCTGGGAGGCGCCCAGTGTGGAGATCGACGCCGCGCCAGGAGAAACGGTGCTGCTGTACACCGACGGGCTGCTGCGGCGCACCGGGGACGCGATGGACCGGGCCTACGCCCGGCTGCACGCGGCAGCGGCCGGAGCGCCACGCGGCGTACGGGACGATCCGGCGGCGCTGTGCGACCACGTCCTGCGGGCGGTGCTGCCCGAGGGCGACCCGGCACTGGCGGCCGTGTCCGGTCCGACCGGCCAGGGGGGTGCGTCGGCCGTGGTGCCCGCAGCCCCGACTGCGCCGGGGCTGACCGCGGCGGGGGGCCGCATGGGGCAGGGAGTGGAGGACATCGTCCTGCTTGCCGCCCGGTTTGACTGATTTGTCACATCCGCTGCCGGGCGTCTTCCCCTCGCACATACGATGGACAGGGTCCCTACCCGGTCCTGTCTGTCGTAGCTGAGGAGAAGACGTGGCTGACGAGCTCACCCCGGAGACCCCGGAAGAAGAGCAGCCCAAGGAGACGCACAAGCAGCGCAAGAACGGGCTCTACCCGGGCGTCAGCGACGAACTCGCCGAGAACATGCGCACGGGCTGGGCGGACACCGAGCTGCACGGCCTGGAGCCGATCGCCCAGGCCGAGCACACCGCCGCCCGACGCGCCGCGCTGTCCGCCCGCTTCCCCGGCGAACGCCTCGTCGTGCCCGCCGGCCGGCTGAAGGTCCGCTCGAACGACACCGAGTACCCCTTCCGCGCCTCCACGGAGTACGCGTACCTGACCGGCGACCAGACCGAGAACGGCGTCCTGGTCCTGGAGCCCTC
Source organism: Streptomyces sp. NPDC046876 (assembly GCF_040645035.1). Classification (NCBI taxonomy): domain Bacteria; kingdom Bacillati; phylum Actinomycetota; class Actinomycetes; order Kitasatosporales; family Streptomycetaceae; genus Streptomyces; species Streptomyces sp. NPDC046876. The sequence continues at coordinate 46,383 of NZ_JBEYXK010000004.1, forward strand.
CGGCGAAAACGGCCACACCGCGACCGTCTACCTCCTGCCCCGCTCCGACCGCGAGAACGGCGAGTTCTGGCTGTCCGGCCAGGGCGAGCTGTGGGTCGGCCGCCGCCACTCCCTCGCCGAGGCCGAGCAGCTCCTCGGCATCCCGGCCAAGGACGTCCGCGAGCTCGCCGACGCCCTCGCCGAGGCCACCGGCCCGGTCCGCGCCGTCCGCGGCCACGACGCCGTCATCGAGAAGGCCCTGACCGACAAGGTCACCGCCGAGCGGGACGAGGAGCTGCGCGTCTACCTCTCCGAGGCGCGTGCGGTGAAGGACGACTTCGAGATCGGCGAGCTGCAGAAGGCCGTCGACTCCACCGTCCGCGGCTTCGAGGACGTCGTGAAGGTCCTGGACAAGGCCGAGGCCACGTCCGAGCGCTACATCGAGGGCACCTTCTTCCTGCGCGCCCGCGTCGAGGGCAACGACGTCGGCTACGGCTCCATCTGCGCCGCCGGCCCGCACGCCTGCACCCTGCACTGGGTCCGCAACGACGGCCCCGTCCGCTCCGGCGACCTGCTGCTGCTCGACGCCGGTGTGGAGACCCACTCCCTCTACACCGCCGACGTCACCCGCACGCTGCCGATCAACGGCACGTACACCGACATCCAGCGCAAGGTCTACGACGCGGTGTACGAGGCTCAGGAGGCGGGCATCGCCGCGGTCAAGCCGGGCGCGAAGTTCCGCGACTTCCACGACGCCGCCCAGCACGTGCTGGCCGAGAAGCTCGTCGAGTGGGGCCTGCTGGAGGGCCCGGTCGAGCGCGTCCTGGAGCTGGGCCTGCAGCGCCGCTGGACCCTGCACGGCACCGGCCACATGCTCGGCATGGACGTGCACGACTGCGCCGCCGCCCGCACCGAGGCCTACGTCGACGGCACGCTGGAGCCGGGCATGTGCCTCACCGTCGAGCCCGGCCTGTACTTCCAGGCCGACGACCTGACGGTGCCCGAGGAGTACCGGGGCATCGGCGTCCGCATCGAGGACGACATCCTGGTCACCGAGGACGGCAACCGGAACCTGTCGGCCGGCCTGCCGCGCGCCTCGGCCGAGGTCGAGGACTGGATGGCCCGCCTGAAGGGCTGACGCCGCGGGCCGCTCCGCCCCGGGACGGGCGGGATCTCGTACGCACTGTCGTACGCAGGTCCCGCCCGTCGGCGTTCCCACCGCGGCCGCGCCGCCGCTACGAGGCCTTGAGCAGGGCGCCCTCGCGCCACTTGAGGATCTTGTCGAAGCTGACCACCGCACCGCGGCCCGGCCGGTTGCGGAACCTCACGTGGTCCGCGAGCTCCTCGATCAGCCACATCCCCCGGCCGTTCTCGCGCTCGGACGGCTCCACGGCGTCCCGGGCGTCCCGGGCGTCCCGGGCGTCCCGGGGCGCCGACCCCCGCTCCGACTCCGGCTCCGGAAAGCCCGGGCCCGAGTCGGTCACCTCGATCCGGCAGCGGTCCCCGTCGAGGTACGCCGTGACGCGGTAGCCGGAGTGCGACTCCGGGAGCGGCTCCCCGCCGTGGCCGGCGGGCTGCGCCGGCCCGCCGTGCTCCACCGCGTTCGCGCAGGCCTCGCTCAGCGCCACCGACAGCTCGAAGGAGATGTCCGGGTCCACCCCCGCGGTCTCCATGGTTCTCAGCAGCAGCCGCCGGGCGAGCGGCACGCTCGCGGCTTCGCGCCTCAAGTGGAGAGACCACCAGATGCTCATACGGGTACCTATTGCCGCCCATGGGGGACCGTAAGCCCCCGAACGCCTCCGGAGCCCTCATTCGGCCGATGCGGCTTCTGCGGGAGCGTTGTATGCGCACCGGCGGTGGGCACACGCCGGCAGGGGGCAGACTCCGGCAGTGGCGCTCCGGTTGCGGGCACGCTCACGGACGCGGGCACGCTCCGGCCCCGCGAACCTGACGGCCTTGCGGACCTGCCGTAGGGAGGGCGTGAGCGCAGTGCAATGATGGCTCGGCCATGACTCTCCCCCACACGACGCCCGCCGGAGCCGGTCTCCGGCTGCTCCGGGCCGCGGTCTTCACCGCGGTCTGCGTCGTGCTGTCGGCGGGCGGGCACGCCCTGGCGTCCTGCGCCACCGTGCCCTGGTGGGCCCTCGTCCTCGGCTTCCTGGCCGTGTTCGCCGTCGCCGCCCCGCTCGCGGGACGCCGGCGCTCGCTGCCCGGGATCGCCGCAGGACTCGCGGTCGGACAGCTGGGTCTGCACGCGGTGTTCGGCCTCGGCCAGCACAGCGCCGCGGCCGCGCAGGCGAGCACCCCGTCCGACACCTCGCTCGCGGCGCTCGCCGCGCAGCTGGTGTGCGGGGGCAACTCGGTCCCGCTGACCCCGTCCGACGCCCGGCAGATCCTGGAGGCCGCCGGACTCGACCCGGCGGCCCTCGCCGCCCAGGCGGCGGTACAGGAACACCTCGGCCACGCCCACATGGCGCAGGCCTCCGCCGCTCCGGCCACCGGCCTGTTCAGCCCCGGCATGCTCCTCGGCCACCTGCTGGCCGCGCTCGCCGCGGGCTGGCTGCTCGGGCGCGGCGACGCCGCGCTGTTCCGGCTGGTCGAGCTGTCGCGCGGCAGCGAGGCGGTGGACCCGGTGCGCCCGCTGCGCGCCGCGCTGGCTTTCGTACGGGCGCTCGCGGCCGGGCTCGCGGGCGCACCCGCCCGGGGTCCGCAGGCTCCCCGGACCGCGTCCGAGCCGGCCGCGTACACCGGCAGGGAAACGCTCCAGCACACGGTGGTGCGGCGCGGGCCGCCCTCGGCCCTCGCCCTCGCAGCCTGACGCGGCACCCTTCATCCCCGGAGCACCCGGGGCACCGGTGCCGCGGAATCCGCGCGCGCCCGCGTGCGGTGCCACCGTCACCCTGCCTCTGGAGTGTTCCGCCATGAAGACCTCGAAGACCTCGCGCGTCTCCCTTGCCGCCGCCCTCGCCGCCGGCGCCGTCCTCGTCCTGTCCGGCCCCGCCTTCGCGCACGTCAGCGTGCAGCCCGGTGAGGCCGCGAAGGGCGGCTACGCCACCTTGAACTTCAAGGTCCCGAACGAGCGCGACAACGCGTCGACCACGCAGCTCGAGGTCAACTTCCCGACCGACCAGCCGCTCTCGTCCGTCATGCCGCAGGACATCCCCGGCTGGACCGTCACGGTCGAGAAGACCAAGCTCGACAAGCCTCTAACCGTGCACGGCAAGCAGATCAACGAGGCCGTCACCAAGGTGACCTGGAGCGGCGGAAAGATCGAGCCGGGCAAGTTCCAGCAGTTCCCGGTCTCCGTGGGCAAGCTGCCGGACAACGCCGACCAGATGGTCTTCAAGGCGATCCAGACGTACGACAACAACGAGGTCGTCCGGTGGATCGAGGAGGCCAAGCAGGGCGCGGCCGAGCCGCAGAACCCGGCGCCCGTCCTGAAGCTGACGGCCGCCAAGGCCGCCGACGGCCACCACGACGACGCCAAGAAGCCGGCCGAGTCCGACGACCACGGCAAGGAAGGCCACGAGGAGGCCGCTGCCAAGAGCGGCTCAGACACGACGGCGCGCGCCCTCGGCATCGCCGGCATCCTCATCGGCCTCGGCGGTCTCGCGTTCGGTATCGCCTCGCGCCGCCGCGCCTCCTGACCCGGCGCCCTCCGGGGCCGTATCCAGAAACATCCGCACAGCCGGGGGCTCGGCGCGGCCGGACGCGGGACTCCCCGCGTCCACGGCGCCGCCCTGCCCGGCCGTGCATCCGTACACACCCCCCGATCCCAGGGACATCCTCACCATGCGCACCCCACGTGTGACGGCGGTCGCCGCCCTCCTCGCCGCGGCCGCCTTCACCCTCACCGCCTGCGGCGGCGAGCCCGCCGCCAAGACCCCCGCGGTCACCCAGCTCACCGGCCAGTCCGAGCCCGGCCGGGCGACCGTCCTCGACCGGCCCTTCGACAAGCCGGAGCTCGTCCTCACGGACACCACGGGCAAGCCGTGGAACCTGCGCGAGCAGACCAAGGGCAAGCCGACGCTCATCTACTTCGGGTACACCAACTGCCCCGACGTCTGCCCGCTGACGATGAGCAACATCGCCGTCGCCAAGAAGGCGCTGCCCAAGGCTGACCAGGACAACCTCCGGGTCGTCTTCGTCACCACCGACCCCGAGCGCGACACCCCCGAGTCCCTCGGTGCCTGGCTCAAGGCCCAGGACCCGTCCTTCGTCGGGCTGACCGGGGACTTCCCCACGATCCAGGCCGCCGCGCGCAAGCTCGGCATCGGCATCGACCCCGCCAAGAAGGAGGCCGACGGCAAGGTCGTCTCCATGCACGGTGCCCAGGTCATCGCGTTCTCGCCCAAGACCGACGAGGGCTACGTCCTCTACGGCGAGGGCACGACCGTCGACGACTACACCAAGGACCTGCCGAAGATCGCCAAGGGGGAGAACCCGTGAACCGCCGCACCATCCGCACCCTGGCCACCGCCCTCTCCGTGATGGCGGCCCTGGCCATATCCGGCTGCTCCTCGGACTCCGGCTCCGGCTCCGATTCCGGCGGCAAGGCCGCAGCGGACAAGCCGAAGCCGACGGTCAGCGGCGCGTTCATGCCCGAGCCGGTCAACGACAAGATGGCCGGCGCCTTCATGGTCATCAAGAACGACTCCGGGACCGCCGACAAGCTGACCGCCGTCACCAGCCCGCTCTCCGACGACCTGCAGATCCATGAGACCAAGGACCAGAAGATGCAGCAGGTCCCGTCCATGGACGTGCCGGCGAACGGCGAACTGAAGCTGGAACGCGGCGGCAACCACATCATGTTCATGGGGCTCAAGGACAAGCCGAAGGTCGGCGACAAGGTCACCATCGAGCTGCGCTTCGAGAAGGCCGACCCGGTCAAGGTCGAACTGGACGTGAAGGAACGGACGTACCAGGCCCAGAACAACAACGCCCACTGACGGACCGAGGGACTGACACGCCATGACGGCCACCGCCCCCGCCCCTTCCACGGCCCGCGACCGGGCCGCGGCGATCCTGCCGCGGCTCGCGCTGGTCCTCGCAGCCCTGTTGGCGACCCTGTTCACCGCGGCCGGCCCGGCCGCGGCGCACGCCGCACTCACCGCGAGCGACCCCAAGGAGGGGGCGGTGGTCGCCACGGCCCCCGCCCAGGTGACCCTGTCCTTCTCGGAGCAGGTCGCCATGGGCGGCGACTCCATCCGCGTCCTGGACCCCCAGGGCAAGCGGGTGGACACCGGCGAACTGCGCGACATGTGCAGCGGATCCACCGTCCGGTACGGCACCGCCCTGCACTCGGGGCTGCCCGACGGCACCTACACCGTCGCCTGGCAGGCCGTCTCCGCAGACAGCCACCCGGTCTCCGGTGCCTTCACCTTCTCCATCGGCGCGCCCTCGGCCACCAGCGTCTCGCTTCCCGCCCGGGAGGCGGGCGGCGGCCCCGTCGGCATCGCGTACGGCATCGCCCGCTACGCCGCCTACGCCGGCTTCACCGTCCTGGTGGGCGCCTCCGCGTTCATCCTGCTGTGCTGGCGTCGGGGCGCTGCCGAGCGGCCGCTGCAGAGGCTCGTCCTGCGCGCCTGGGTCACGCTCACCGCCGCCACCCTCGCGATGCTGGTGCTGCGTACCCCGTACACCGGGTCCGGGAGGTTCGCCGACGTACTCGACCTCGACGGCCTGCGGGCCGTCCTGGGGACCAAGACCGGCGCCTCCCTGGTGTCGAGGCTGCTGCTGCTCGGCGCCGCCGCACTGTTCCTCGCCGTCCTGTTCGGCGCGTACGCACGCCGGCAGCCCGGCGGGAGCGCGACCGTCGGGACCGCCGCGAAGGACGAGAAAGACACAGAGAAGGACAAGGAGACCAGCGACCTGGAGTTCGGGCTCGGGATCGGCGGGGCCGTCGTCGCCGGCGGCATCGCCGCGACCTGGGCCCTGTCCGAGCACGCCTCCACCGGCATCCAGCCCGGTGTCGCCATGCCGGCCGACATCCTGCACCTGCTGGCCGTCGCCGCCTGGCTCGGCGGGCTCACCGCTCTGCTCGTCGCCCTCTACAAGGTGCCCGGAATGGAGCGCGAGGCGGTCCGGCGCTTCTCCCTGGTCGCCTTCACCAGCGTCGTCGTCCTCACCCTCACCGGCCTCTACCAGTCCTGGCGCCAGGTCGGCAGCTGGTCGGCGCTGACCGGCACCGGCTACGGGCGGCTGCTCCTGATCAAGGTCGGCCTCGTCGCCGTTCTCGTCGGCATCGCCTACGTCTCGCGGGGCTGGACCGCACGGCTGGCCGAGGCACCTGCCGCGCGGCCGGCCGAGGTCGGCACACCGGCGGGCCGCGTCTCCTCCCCGGCGGCCAGTGGGGGCGCCCCCGGCGAAGCGGCCCGGGCCGATGTTTCACGTGAAACGGACTCGGCCGACGTTTCACGTGAAACATCCCCTGCCGAGGGAGCCGCCCCCGAGGACCCCGAGCGGGCCGCGCAGCTGGCCCGGCAGAGGGCGGCGCGCGAGAACGCACGGGAGCGGCAGGCCCGTGACGCCGATCCGAACCGGGCCGGCCTGCGCCGCTCGGTCCTCGCCGAGGCCGCGGTGGCCGTCGTCCTGCTCTCCGTGACCACCGTGCTCACCAGTACCGAGCCCGGGCGTACCGCGCAAAAGGAGGCGGGGCGCGGATCCGGCGCAGCCTCCACGGCGGTCCCCGACCGTGCCGTCAAGGTGACGCTGCCGTTCGACACCGGCGGCCCCAGCGGCAAGGGATCGGTGCGGCTGGAGCTCGACCCGGGCCGGGTCGGCGCCAACACCCTCCACCTCTGGGTCGAATCCGCCGACGGCGGGCCGCTCGACGTCCCGGAGATCAAGGTGGCCTTCACCCTGCCCGCCAAGGACATCGGCCCCCTCCCGCTCGTTCCCGAGCGGGCGACGCCGGGACACTGGAGTGCCTCCGGGGTGCAGTTGCCGCTCACCGGGGAATGGCGGATCGACGTGACCGTCCGCACCTCCGACATCGACCAGACGACCGTGCAGAAGACCGTGAAGATCGGCTGACCAGCGTGACCGAGAGCAATCCCGACATCGAAATCTCCCGCCGCCGGCTGCTGGGCACCGTGGGTGCCGCAGGCGCCGCCGGGCTCGCGCTGGGTGCGACGGGCGGCGCGCTGGTGCAGTCCGCGCTCGCCGATGCGCCGGCCGGAGCCCCCGGCGCCGCGGGCGGCCTGGCCTCGGTGGGCGCGACCCGGGTCGCCTTCCACGGCGAGCGCCAGGCCGGAATCACCACGCCCCTCCAGGCCAAGGGCCACGTCCTCGCCTTCGACCTGGCGCCCGGCGCCGGCCGCAAGGAGGCCGCGGCCCTGCTGCGCCGCTGGTCCGAGACGGCCCGCCGACTGATGGCGGGTGAGACCGCGCCGACGGCGGATTCGGGCATCGCCCTCGACTCCGGGCCGTGCTCGCTCACCGTCACCTTCGGGTTCGGCCACTCCTTCTTCGAGCGCACCGGGCTCGCGGACCGTCGGCCCACGGCGCTGGACCCGCTGCCGGACTTCTCCGCCGACCAGCTCGATCCCCAGCGCAGCAACGGCGATCTGTGGGTGCAGATCGGCGCCGACGACGGTCTCGTCGCCTTCCACGCACTGCGCGCGCTGCAGAAGGACGCCGGGGACGCCGCCCGGGTGCGCTGGCAGATGAACGGTTTCAACCGCTCTCCCGGGGCCACCTCTTCCCCGATGACCGCCCGCAACCTGATGGGGCAGGTCGACGGCACCGCGAACCCCAAGCCGGCGGATCCCGACTTCGACAAGCGGATCTTCGTGCCCGCGGCCGGGCCGGGCCCTGCCGCGCACGCGTGGATGGGCGGGGGCTCGTACGCCGTCGTGCGGCGCATCCGGATGCTGCTGGACGCCTGGGACCAGCAGAGCCAGACCCAGCAGGAGCAGGTCATCGGCCGGACCAAGGCCAACGGAGCGCCTCTGAGCGGCGGCACCGAGACCAGCAAGATGGATCTCGACAAGCTGGGCCCCGACGGGAAGACGGTCATCCCGGCCAATGCGCACGCCCGGATCTCCGCGCCCGCGCAGAACGGCGGGGCGGCCATGCTCAGGCGCCCCTTCTCCTTCCACGACGGGATAGCAGCGGACGGCACCCCCGACGCGGGGCTGCTGTTCATCTGCTGGCAGGCGGACCCGCTGCGTGGTTTCGTCCCGGTGCAGCGCAAGCTCGACCGCGGGGACGCGCTTTCGGCGTTCATCCGGCACGAGTCCAGCGGCCTGTACGCGGTGCCGCCCGGTCCGCGCGAGGGGGAGTACGTGGGGCAGCGGCTGCTCGAAGGGTGAACAGCACCCCTCGGGCCGGGGCCCCGGCATTAGGCTGATCGCATGTCGGCCACCCGCTTCACGTATCTCGGTCCCGAGGGCACCTTCACGGAAGCCGCCCTCCGCACGCTGCCGGAAGCCGCGACCCGGGAGCTCGTCCCGATGGTGTCGGTGGCCTCCGCCCTGGACGCCGTGCGCAACGGGGAAGCTGCGGCCGCCCTGGTGCCGATCGAGAACTCGGTGGAGGGCGGTGTCACCGCCACGCTGGACGAGCTGGCCTCCGGCGAACCTCTGATGATCTACCGCGAGGTGCTGCTGCCGATCGCGTTCGCGCTGCTCGTGCGGCCGGGCACCGCACTGTCGGACGTGAAGACCGTCACCGGGCACCCGGTCGCCCAGCCGCAGGTGCGCAACTGGCTGCGGGCGAACCTGCCCGACGCGGTGTGGGAGTCGGCCGCGTCGAACGCCGACGGGGCCCGTCTGGTCCAGGAGGGCCGCTTCGACGCCGCCTTCGCGGGTGAGTTCGCGGCGGCCACCTACGGGCTCGTCCCGCTGGTCACGGAGATCCATGACGCGCAGAACGCGGAGACGCGCTTCGTGCTCGTCGGCCGCCCCGCCCGGCCGGCCGCCCCGACGGGCGCCGACAAGACCTCCGTGGTGCTGTGGCTCGGCGACGACCACCCCGGTGCGCTGCTGGAGCTGCTCCAGGAGTTCGCCGTGCGCGGGGTCAATCTGATGCTGATCCAGTCGCGGCCGACGGGGGAGGGCATCGGCAACTACTGCTTCGCCGTGGACGCCGAGGGCCACATCTCGGACCGCAGGGTCAGCGAGGCGCTGATGGGGTTGAAGCGGACCTGTCCCCAGGTCCGCTTCCTGGGCTCCTATCCGCGGGCGGGCGTCACCCGCAGTGAGGTCCGGACTCCGCGGCCGGGGACGTCGGACGGCGACTTCACGGCCGCTTCCGACTGGCTGACGCGCTGCCTCGACGGCCGGCCGTAGCCGGCTCCGACGGTTCTCCCCCGTCCACAGAGTTATCCACAGGGCGAGATGCGGACCTGTGGACTAGTCGACAGTTGGCCCTCACAAGGTCGACAAATCGGTCGGGGAACCCAGGTTTCGCGCTGAAGAGCGGAAGGTGAACGGCGTCACCCCCGTATCGCCGATGAACTCTTTGGGGCGAGGCATTCCCACCCGAATGAGTGTGTGGAGGCGGTTTGAACCCTGATTCGTTCCGGCCCCCAGGTGAACGGGATTGATCTCATTCCGTGTCCACAGATGCGGCGCACAGCCTGTGGACAAGTCGGTGGGCTGGGGGTTTCCTGTGGACAAGGTGCGGGGTCCGAGGCCCGCCGAAGCAGGGCGGGATGCTCGGATTGTTCCTCTTTCCGGGGAATGGGGTGTTCTTTATCGACCGCCCGGGAGGGGCCACTTCCGGCCAGTCGATCAGAGTTTTCCATTCTCGGCAATTAGGACATAGCGACACGCAGCGTGATATCGGTGTGAGTGCGGGAAGCCCAGACCGGTAGCCTGGAGGGGTGATTGACCTTCGGCTGCTCCGTGAAGACCCTGACCGTGTCCGCGCCTCGCAGCGCGCCCGTGGAGAGGACGTCGAACTCGTCGACGCCGTACTCTCCGCCGATGAGCGCCGCAGGTCCTCCGGCATGCGCTTCGACGAACTGCGCAATGAGCAGAAGTCGCTCGGCAAGCTCATCCCCAAGGCCTCCCCGGAGGAGCGGGCCGAGCTGCTGAAGAAGGCGGAGCAGCTCAAGACCGACGTCAAGGCCGCCGAGGCCGAGCAGAACGAGGCCGACGAAGCGGCCCGCACGCTGCTCCTCAAGCTCGGCAACGTCGTCCACCCCGACGTGCCGGTCGGCGGCGAGGAGGACTTCACCGTCCTCGAGACGCACGGCACGATCCGCGACTTCGCCGCCGAGGGCTTCGAGCCCAAGGACCACCTGGAGCTCGGCGAGGCGCTCGGCGCCATCGACGTCGAGCGCGGCGCCAAGGTGTCGGGCTCGCGCTTCTACTACCTCACCGGTGTCGGCGCCCTGCTGGAGCTGGCCCTGGTCAACGCCGCCATCGCGCAGGCCACCGAGGCCGGCTTCATCCCGATGCTCACCCCCGCGCTGGTCCGTCCGCGCGCCATGGAGGGCACCGGCTTCCTCGGCCAGGCCGCGGAGAACGTGTACCACCTGGAGAAGGACGACTACTACCTGGTCGGCACCTCCGAGGTCCCCCTCGCCGCGTACCACATGGACGAGATCATCGACGCCGAGAAGCTGCCGCTGCGCTACGCCGGCTTCTCCCCGTGCTTCCGCCGCGAGGCCGGTACGTACGGCAAGGACACCCGCGGCATCTTCCGCGTCCACCAGTTCGACAAGGTCGAGATGTTCTCGTACGTCGCGCCGGAGGACGCCGAGGCCGAGCACGCCCGCCTGCTCGCCTGGGAGAAGCAGTGGCTGACCAGCCTCGAGCTGCCGTTCCAGGTGATCGACGTCGCCACCGGTGACCTCGGCGCCTCGGCCTCGCGCAAGTTCGACTGCGAGGCGTGGATCCCGACCCAGGGCAAGTACCGCGAGCTGACCTCCGCCTCGAACTGCGACGGCTTCCAGGCCCGCCGCCTGTCGATCCGCGTCCGCGACGGCAAGAAGACCCAGCCGCTCGCCACGCTGAACGGCACCCTGTGCGCCGTGCCGCGCACCATCGTCGCGATCCTGGAGAACCACCAGCAGGCCGACGGCTCCGTGCACGTGCCCCCGGTCCTGCGCCCCTACCTGGGCGGCCGCGAGGTCCTGGAGCCGATCACCAAGTGAGCCCGGCCCCGTTCCCGTACAAGCTCGTCGCGACCGACCTCGACGGCACCCTGCTGCGTGGCGACGACACCGTCTCGGAACGCACCCGTGAGGCGCTCGCCGCGGCCACCGCGGCGGGCGCGGTGCACATCATCGTCACCGGCCGGGGCGTGCCCTGGACCCGGGGCGTGCTCGACGACCTCGGCTACCGGGGGATCGCGGTGTGCGGGCAGGGCGCCCAGGTCTACGACGCGGGGGCGCACCGGCTGCTGACCTCGGTGACCCTGGACCGGCAGCTCGCCGGGCTGGCCCTGGCGAAGCTGGAGGCCGAGGTGGGCCCGCTGGCCCTCGCGGCCAGCCGCGACGGGGTCGACGGCGACGTGCTGTACGGGCCGGACTACCGGGTCCAGGGGGGCCTCCCGGCCCGGTACCTGGACGACACCGCGGCGGTGTGGTCGGCTCCGCTGAACAAGCTGTACATCCAACACCCGGAGTTGGACGACGACGCGCTGGTCAAGGTGGCCCGGGAGACGGTCGGCTCCCTCGTGGACATCGTCATGGCCGGCCCCGGGATAGTGGAGATCCTTCCGCTGGGGCTCACCAAGGCCACCGGCCTGTCCCTGGCCGCACGTCGGCTGGGGGTCAAGGCGGCGGAGACGATCGCCTTCGGCGACATGCCCAACGACATCCCCATGTTCAGCTGGGCGGCGCACGGCGTGGCCATGGCCAACGCCCATGCGGAGCTCAAGGCGGTGGCGGACGAGGTGACGACCTCCAACGAAGCGGACGGCATCGCGGTCGTCCTGGAGCGCCTGCTCGGCGCCGCCTGAGGCTTGGGGCGGCCGCGGCGTCACCGCCGAGGCCGAAATGCACGAGGGTCCGGGGCAGCCCGCGCCGCACGGCGCGCTCGAAGTGGCTGCCCCGGACCTTTTGTTGCTCCCCGCACGACTCACTCTGCCCCTGCCCGAAGCGCCGTACCAGCGATTTTCTCCGTGCCAGTGCGCGGCGGCCCTGACCACCCACACACAGCCGGCCGCGTCGTGTTTCACGTGAAACGGCGCGTCATGTTTCACGTGAAACAGCGGTGGGCGGAGGGTGGCGGGTGAGCGGCCAGGCGAGCAGACCGACGGCGAGCGAGATGGCATGGCCGAGGTCGGTGAACGTGCTGCCGGTCAGGAGCGGGATCCCGTAGAAGGCGACGGCTCCGGCGAGGTAGAACCACCGCACCGGGCCGGGGAGGTGGTAGGTCAGCACGCCGATGGAGGCGGCCAGGCCGTAGGAGACGCCGACGTCGACGACGTGGACCATGCTCTGCGGGGCCCGGTGGTCCTGGATGGCCGTCAGGACGACCTTCTGGCTGATCAGGGTGGCCGTGATGTGCGCGGTGGCGACGATGGCGAGCCAGCGCAGGGTGCCGAGCCAGCGTTCGACGGGGGCGTGGAAGAGCTCGAAGAGGGCCGCGTACAGGGCGAGCGAGGCCGGGTTCTCGATCCAGAAGGCGCTGGAGAGCAGGGCCCGTACGGGGTGTCTGGTCAGCTCGTGGATGTTGCTGCTGTGCCGGTGCAGCAGGACGTGTTCGAGGTGGTCGGGGGCTATCACGACGATGAGGCTGGTGACGGCGATGACGAGCAGCCATATGTGCGTGCCGGGCGAGGAGCGTATCCAGGACCGTACGGGCCTGGACGGCTCGGGCTCGGCGTGCTCGGTCATGCCCCCGATCATGCCTCGCACGGCCGTGCCCCGCCCGGCCGGTGGGCCGGGCGGGGCACGGGTGACGGGGCCGGTGCGGCGGGTCCTACTCCTCGCCCGCCAGGGTGAGGCGGCGCAGCTTCTGGCCGGCGTAGAGGGTGGCGCCGACGGTGACCACGGACAGCAGGACCACCGCGGTGGGCAGGCCGACGGTGGCGTCGACGTAGCCTTCGCCGGCGACCTTCTCGGCCAGGGCCAGGGCCCACTGCTGGACGCTGAGGGTCTTCGCGCCGGAGACCAGGCTGCCGAAGAGCGACTCCCAGATCAGGGCGTAGACGAGGCCGAAGACCACCGCATGCCGGCTGACCGTGCCCAGCAGCAGGAACAGGGCGCTGTAGGCGATGGAGGCGACGAGGGCGGCGACCGCGTAGGCGACGGCGATCTGCTGGCCGTTGCCGTTGAGGATGAAGCCGGCGATCAGCGTCGGGATGGCGGAGAAGGCCATGGTGACGGCGACCGCGACGGTCAGCTTGGTCAGGATGATCGTCGGCCGCTTCACCGGCTTGGAGAGCAGGTAGACGATCGAGCCGTCGTCGATCTCGGGGCCGATGGCTCCGGTGCCGGCGATGACGCCGATCAGCGGGACCATGGTCGCGAGGGCGAAGCCGCCCAGCAGATCGGCGGCGACCTTGTCGTCCACGCCGGTGAAGGCCCGGACGACGGCGGAGATGACGATCAGCAGGGCGGGCAGCGCGAAGAGGATCAGCGCGCGGCGGCGGCCGAGCAGGGCGCGGTAGGTGAGCCGGGCCACGGTGGGGTTGTACACGGTTGCCAGCTCCTTCAGGCCGCGACGAGGTAGGAGAAGACCGACTCGAGGGACTCGTCCGAGGGCGAGACCGTCAGCAGGCGGATGCCGTGGGCGCGGGCGACCTGCGGCAGCAGTTCGGTGAACCGCCCGAAGTCGACGGCCTGGATGCGCAGGGCCCCCTCCTGGACGTCGACCTCGATGCCGGCGGTGGACGGGTCGGCGATCAGGGCGGCGGCCAGTGCCCTGTCGTCGGAGGACCGGACCAGGTAGCGGTGCGGGCGGTCCGTCATCAGGCGGCGGATCCGGCGGAAGTCGCCGGAGGCGGCGTGCCGGCCGGCGACGACCACCTCGATGTGGGAGGCGAGTTGTTCGACCTCCTCGAGGATGTGGGAGGAGAACAGGACGGTGCGCCCCTCGTCGCCCATGCGCCGCAGCAGGTCCATGAGCTGCATGCGCTGGCGGGGGTCCATGCCGTTGAACGGCTCGTCCAGGAGCAGCACGGACGGGTCGTGGACCAGCGCGGAGGCCATCTTCACGCGCTGGCGCATGCCCTTGGAGTACGTGGAGATCTTGCGGTCCTGGGCGTACTCCATCTCGACGGTGGCCAGGGCGCGGCGTGCCGCGGCGTCGTCGAGCCCGTGGAGCTCCGCGTTGGCGACGACGAACTCGCGGCCCGTGAGGAAGTCGTACATGGCCTCGCGCTCGGGCACGACACCGATGTGCCGGTACGCCTGCTCATTGCCCCAGATGGCGACGCCGTCGAGGGTGACGGTGCCGGTCGAGGGGGCGAGGAAGCCGCCCATCATGTTGATGAGGGTGGACTTGCCGGCGCCGTTGGGGCCCAGCAGACCGGTGACGCCGGGGCCGATGCGCATGGTCACGTCGTTGACGGCGACGACGTTGCCGAACCAGCGGCTGGTGTGGTCGATGTCGATGGTGGTCACAGCCCGGCCTTCCGGTAGCGGGCCATCAGGGCGGCGTAGGAGCCGGCGATGAGGCCGAGGATGACGAGCAGGTAGACGAAGCCGACACCGGCGGAGGGGCCCTCGCCGCCGGGGAAGGCGGAGGTGGCGCCGAGGAAGGCGGTCTGCATGCCGTCGATCAGGGTGATCGGGGAGAACAGGCCCATCCACTCGATCGGGCCGGTCGATCCCGCGCTGTAGGCGACGCCCTGGACCGCGGTGACGGCGCCGTACGGGATCAGCAGCAGGGCGATGATCGCCGCGACGCCGAAGCCGCGGCGCGGGGTGAGCGCAGCCATGACCAGGCCGAGGCCGGCGAACAGGACGGAGAGCAGCAGCACGGAGACCAGCCCCTGAGCGAACCCCTTGGTCTGGTCCGCGAAGTCGAACTTCGCCAGCAACGAGCCGATCCACATGATCAGCAGCGGCGTGGCGGTGAGGATGAACAGGGCCGAGGCCATCGCCGCGTACTTGGCGAGGACGTAGTCGACCCGCTCGATGGGCCGCGAGAAGTACAGCGGCACGGTCTTGAAGCGCAGGTCCCGGGAGACCGACTGGGGTGCCTGGGAGGCGAGGTAGAGGCCGATGACCATCTGGGTGGTCAGGGCGTACGTCGTGTACTTGATCGGCAGGTCGGTGGAGCCGGGCACCGCGATGGCGATGGCGACGATGATCAGCGCCGGGACGCACATCACCGCGAACAGGATCATCGGCAGGACCTTGGACTTCGCGGACCGGCCGAGCCCGTAGGCGCCGCGCAGCGACTGCGAGTACAGCGAGGTGCGGGCGTAGGAGCGGCCGAGCCGGGCCCCGTCGTAGGACCGGTAGCCGATGTTGTGGATCTGAGTGGCCGTGGAGGTGTCAGGCGCCATCGGTGCCGGCTCCCTTCCGCTGGTCGTGGTCGCGGAAGACCTCCGCGATGTGGTGGCGCCGCTGTTCCATGCGGACCAGGCCGAGGCCGAGGGAGGCGACGGTGTCGCGGACGACGTCGTACGTGCTCTCGCCGGTGGCCTCGAGCAGGAGGATGTGGCCGGCCCCGGGCAGGCCCTGCTCCTCCCCCGCGTGGAGTACGACGCCCGCGTCGGTGAGCGCCCGGCGCAGGGCGGCGGTGCCGTCCGGGTGGGCGTCGGAATCGGTGACCTCGACCGCGAGGGTCGTGGTGGTCTGCGTGAAGTCGCTGGTGGAGCTGGAGCGCAGCAGCCTGCCGCCGTCGACCACCACGACGTGGTCGCAGGTCCGCTCCAGTTCGCCGAGGAGGTGGGACGTGACCAGGACGGAGATGCCGAAGTCGGTGTGGACGCGGCGGATCAGGCCGAGCATCTCGTCGCGGCCTACGGGGTCGAGGCCGTTGGTGGGCTCGTCGAGCAGGACCAGCTGGGGGTCGTGGACGAGCGCTTGGGCGAGCTTGACGCGCTGCTTCATGCCGGTGGAGTAGCCGCCGATGGGGCGGTAGCGCTCCTCGTACAGGCCCACGTGGCGCAGGGTGTCGGCGGTCCGCTCGCGGGCGGCGGCCGGCGGGAGCCCGGACATCCGCGCCATGTGCACGACGAACTCGGTGGCCGAGACGTCGGGGGGCAGGCAGTCGTGCTCGGGCATGTAGCCGACGCGCTCGCGGATGGCGCTGCCATGGGTGGCGACGTCGAGTCCGAGTACGGCGGCGCGGCCCTCGGTGGCGGGGGACAGTCCCAGCAGGATCTTGATCAGCGTGGACTTGCCGGCTCCATTGGCGCCCACCAGACCGGTCACGCCCGGTCCGATGTCCAGGGTGAGCCGGTCGATGGCGGTCACTCGGGGGTACCGCTTGCTCAGGCTTTCGGTCGCGATGACAGTCACGGCTTCGACGTTAGTGGCGCGTGCCGCCCGGATCGTCAGACCTGGAGCGCGGTCCGGTATCAGCCTTCAGGCGTACGGACCCTGACGCAAGGCTGATGCGGACCGGACAACTTTGTCCACAGGCCGGTGCACGGCCCTTGACGTGATCTCCGGCCATTGTCACATTCATCAGTGTCAAGTTATGGGCGGTACGGCTCTAGGGACGGACGGCTGGCATGGCTGGGATGGCTGGGGACACCGCACAGCACAGCGCACGGCTCACCGGGCGGCTCGCCGCCGATCTCCGCGGGTTCAGAGAGGTGCAGCGCCTCGCGTACGAGTGCGCGGAGACCGTCGCTGCGCAGCTGCGGCCGGGGGTGACCGAGCGGGAGGCGGCGCGGATGCAGCGCGAGTGGCTGCGCGAGCGCGGCGTACGGGACTGGTTCCACCTGCCGTTCGCGTGGTTCGGGGACCGCACCGCCTTCGCGGGGTTCAGGATCCCGCTGCAGTTCTTCCCGACGAACCGGAAGTTGGAGCCGGGGATGCCGTTCATCCTCGACATGGCCCCGGTCCACCGGGGGTACGCGGCGGACATCGGGTACTCGGGCAGCCTCGGGCTCAATCCGGTCCAGGACCGGCTGATGTCCGACCTGCGCTTCCACCGTGAGCTGATCCTGCGCCAGGTCCGCGAGCGGCGCTCCCTGCGGGAGATCTACGAGAACGTCGAGCGGCTCATGGTCTGGCAGGGGTACGCCAACCGGCACCGCGCCTACCCCTTCGGCGTGATCGCCCACAAGATCGACCGGGTGAAGGAGCGGCGCTGGTCGCCGACCGCCTTCGGATTCGGGACGCAGTCCCTCAAGGGACTGGCGAGCGACGCCCTGCACGGACACCGTGAGGGCTGGTCACCGCTGTGGAGCCCGTACCGCTTCTCCGACCACGCGCCGCAGCCCGGCCTGTGGGCGGTGGAGCCGCATCTGGGCTTCCGGGGAACCGGGGCGAAGTTCGAGGAGATCCTGGTGGTCACCGACTCCCGGGATCCCGAGGAGAGCGCGTTCTGGCTGGACGACGATCTGCCGCACGTGCGGCGCTGGGCCGAGGAGAAGGCAGCATGAGCGGCATGGGCGAAACGGCCGGGTCCACCGGCATCGACGCGGGCACCGGCATCAACGGCATCACGCGCCCCGGCGGCCTCGCCGGAGCGCGCGAGCGCCGGGTGCGCACCGGCGGGGTCGAGCTGTGCGTCGTCGAACTCGGCGACGCGGACCGGCCGACGGTGGTGCTGGTGCACGGCTATCCGGACAGCAAGGAGGTCTGGTCGGAGGTCGCCGAGCGGCTGGCCTCCCGCTTCCACGTGGTGCTCTACGACGTGCGCGGGCACGGGCGCTCCACGGCGCCGGTGCCGCTGCGCGGCGGGTTCACCCTGGAGAAGCTGACCGACGACTTCCTGGCGGTGGCGGACGCGGTCAGCCCGGACCGGCCGGTGCACCTGGTCGGCCACGACTGGGGCTCCGTCCAGGGCTGGGAGTTCGCGACGGTCGCCCGCACCGAGGGCCGGATCGCCTCCTTCACCTCCATGTCGGGCCCCTCCCTGGACCACTTCGGGCACTGGATCAAGAAGCGCATGAGCCGGCCCACACCGCGCCGGGCCGCCCAGCTGCTGGGCCAGGGCGCGAAGTCCTGGTACGTGTATGCGCTGCACACCCCCAAGCTGCCGGAGCTCGCCTGGCGCGGGCCGCTCGGCAAGCGGTGGCCCGGGATCCTGGAGCGGGTGGAGAAGATCCCGGCCGGCTCCTACCCGACCCCTTCGCTGCCCTCGGACGCCGCCCACGGGGCCTGGCTCTACCGCGACAACGTCCGCTCCCGGATGCGCCGCCCGCGCGCCGACGCGTACGCCCACGTACCGGTCCAGCTGATCACGCCGACACAGGACGCGTTCCTGTCCGAGCGGCTCTATGACGACGTGGAGCGGTGGGCCCCCGACCTGGTGCGGCGCACGCTGGCGGCCCAGCACTGGATCCCCCGGACCCGGCCGGACCAGCTGGCCGCGTGGATCACCGAGTTCGTCACCGCCCGGGAGGAGCCGGCCGCGCGGGCACCGGAGCAGAAGGCCCCGGGGAAGTACGCCGACTGGTTCGGCGGCCGACTGGTGCTGGTCACCGGAGCCGCGAGCGGCATCGGCCGGGCCACCGCCTTCGCCTTCGCCGAGGCCGGGGCCCGGGTGGTGTGCGTGGACCGGGACGCGGAGGGCGCGGCCCGCACGGCGGACATGGCGCGGCTCATCGGGGCGCCCGGGGCCTGGGGCGAGGGCGTGGACGTCAGAGACGAGCAGGCGATGGAGAAGCTCGCCGCGAAGACCGCCGCCGAGTACGGGATCGTGGACGTGCTGGTCAACAATGCCGGGATCGGGCTCTCGGGGCCGTTCCTGGAGACCACCTCGGAGGACTGGAAGAAGGTCCTCGACGTCAACCTGTGGGGCGTCATCCACGGCTGCCGGATCTTCGGCAAGCAGATGGCAGAGCGCGGTCAGGGCGGCCACATCGTCAACACCGCCTCGGCCGCCGCCTATCTGCCCTCCAAGAGCCTGCCCGCGTACGGCACCTCGAAGGCGGCGGTGCTGATGCTGTCGGAGTGCCTGCGCGCAGAACTCGCCTCGCAGTCGATCGGGGTCTCGGCGATCTGCCCGGGCATCGTCAACACCAACATCACCGCCACCACCCGCTTCGCCGGGGCGGATGCGGCGGAGGAGAAGCGCCGCCAGGAGAAGGCGTCCCGGCTGTACGGGTTGCGCAACTTCCCGCCGGAGAAGGTCGCCGACGCGATCCTGCGCGCCGTCGTGCACAACGAGGCGGTGGTGCCGGTGACACCGGAGTCCAAGGGCGCCCTGTGGATGTCGCGCTGGGCTCCGGGTCTGCTGCGCAGGCTGGCCAAGGCGGAAGCCGGGCTGTGAGCGGCACGGCCATACCCCCCTGTTTCCGGCGGTCGTACCATCCCTGGCAGGAGGGCCGATCCGCCATGTCGTAGGGAGCCGGGATTGTCCGATCAGGCAGTAGCCGAGTACCGGATCGAGGATCTGGCGCACCACAGCGGAGCCACGGTGCGCACGATCCGGGCGTACCAGGACCGTGGCCTGCTGCCGAAGCCGGAGCGGCGCGGCCGTTCGAACGTCTACCGCGACACGCACCTGGCGCGGCTGCGGCAGATCGCCGACCTGCTGGACCGCGGCTACACCCTGGCCTCCATCAAGGAGCTGCTGGAGGCCTGGGACGCGGGGCGCGGGCTCGGCGGTGTGCTGGGGCTGGTCGCCGAGGTGCACGGACCGTGGACCGACGAGGAGGCCGCCCGGGTCAGCCGCGCCGAGCTGAACGAGCGGTTCGGCGGCACCTCGGACGACGCGGCGGTGGACGAGGCGTGCGAGCTGGGCGTGCTGGAGCGGATCCCGGGGCGCCCGGACGAGTTCCTCGTCCCCTCGCCGCAGGAGCTGGCGGTGGCGGCGGAGCTGTATGCGGCCGGGGTACCGCTGACGGCGATCACCGGGCACCTGCGGGAGCTGCGCGGGCAGGTGGAGCACATCGCCTCGAGGTTCCTGGACTTCACCACCGAGCACGTCTTCGCGCGCTACCTGGGGCAGGTGCCGCCGACGGACGCGGACGCGGCGGAGGCGGCGACGATGGTGCGGCGACTGCGGCCGCTGGCCCAGCAGACGGTGGACGCCGAGCTGGCGCGGGCGATGCGGCTGTTCGCGACCCGGCACCTCCAGCGCCACCTGGGCGCGGCGGGGGCGTTCCAGCCGTCGGGGCCGGCGGCGGTGCCGCTGCCGGCCGGGACGGTCCGGGCGGTGCAGGAACTGGTCGGTGCCGAGCATGTGGGGGAGTTCGTCCGGGCCGCGACGGAACGCGAGCTGCAGGCCCGGACGATGAACGATCTGGCACGCAGGGGAGGCCGGTAGTCCACAGGGCGGATCCCTCGTTTGCCGTCAAAACCCACCCAACCGGCTGTGGACAAGCCGGGGCTTCCTGTGGGCAACTCGGTGGGCGTCTCAGCTGGCGGTCTCATACGTAGGGCTGGTGGCGCTGGTGTGATCCGCGGTGCTGATGGGCCGCGGCTCGACCGCAGTCCTCTCCCTGCCCCGCCCGATACGACGCCCGATGCGGCGTCCGGCGCCGTGACCGGCGCCGCGGCCGGTGCCGCCGTAGAGGAGCGCGGCCAGGGCCAGGCCGAGGGCTCCGCCGACGAGCTGCGCCGCGACGAAGCCGGGCAGCGACTGCGGGGCGATCCCGGTGAAGGAGTCGCTGAAGGCGCGTCCGATGGTGCCGGCCGGGTTCGCGAACGAGCCCGACGAGGTGAACCAGATCGCGCACGCGATGTACGCGGCCACGGCGGCCGGGATCAGCTTGGCCCGCCCGATGCGCTCCAGGCCCTGGATGACGAGGACGAGCCCGGCGGTCGCGACGACCTCCCCGAGCAGCAGGTGGCTGCCGCCGCGGACCTGGGTGGAGAAGGCGCCGGGGGCGTGGCCGAACATCACCTCGGCCAGGACCGCGCCGCCGATGGCCCCCGCGGTCTGGGCCGCGGTGTAGACGAGCGCCTCGCGGCCTGCGAGCCCGTCGCCGCCGCGCCGGCGGGCCCACCAGGAGGTGAGCGTGACCACCGGGTTCAGGTGGGCCCCCGACAGCGGCCCGAACAGGGTGATGATCAGCCCGAGGCCCACGGCCGAGGCGAGCGAGTTCGCGACGAGGGCGACACCGGTGTCGCGGCTGAGGCCGGCGGCCTGGATCCCGGATCCGATCACCACCATGAGGAGGCCGGCGGTGCCGACGAGCTCGGCTACCGCACGGCGTGGCAGGGAAGCACGGTGTGTCATGGGTTCTCCCCCTGAGTAGACGTTTTATGGAAAAGGTATTCCGCATCTTGAAAGAGAGATAGCGTGCGATCCGCCAGTCCGCGGGCGCCCGAGACGGCCGAAAATCCCTGCGGCGCTGCCGTGCGACCCGGCAAGCTGGCGTCATGGACGAAAGACGCACCGTGAAGGTGTCCAAATACGTCTCGAAACACCTGCGCCACCAGCCCGAACGCATCGGACTGTCGCTCGACCCCCAGGGCTGGGTGGAGATCGACGACCTCCTGCGCGCCGCTGCCGACCACCGCTTCCCCATCAGCCGCGCCGAGCTCGACCACGTCGTCGCCTCCAACGACAAGCAGCGCTTCGCCGTCGAGGGGACCCGCATCCGCGCGAACCAGGGCCACACCGTCCCGGTGGATCTGGATCTTCCGGAGGCCGAGCCGCCCGCGTACCTCTACCACGGCACGGTCGCGCGGGCGCTCGATGCGATCCGCGCCGAGGGCCTGCGCCCCATGGCCCGCCACCACGTCCACCTGTCCCCCGACCGGGAGACCGCCACCCGCGTCGGAGCCCGGCGCGGCCGGCCGGTCGTGCTCGGCGTGGACGCCGCCGCGATGCGCGCGGCCGGGCACGTGTTCCGGCTCAGCGCCAACGGGGTGTGGCTGGTGGACGCCGTGCCTCCGCAATTCCTGCGCTGGCCCTGACCGCGCAGGAATTTCCGCGGAGATTGTCGTATCGGCCCCCTAATCTGTTCCTCACTCCGGGATCCGTGAGGGGGGGTACCTCGCGATCGCCGAACCCTTCCCGTACGCACGCGAGGTGACACTCCATGACGTCCGCATCCACGTCGGCCTCCGGCGCCGAGTCCGCGCCCGACCCGGTATCCGACTCCGACTCCGGCTCCGGCTCCAGCTCCGTATCCAGCGGGGAATCCTCGGCCAACAACTTCCAGGTGGACCTGCGCGGTCTGGTCGACCTGCTCTCCCACCACCTCTACTCCAGCCCGCGCGTCTACGTCCGCGAGCTCCTGCAGAACGCGGTGGACGCGGTCACCGCCCGCCACGCCCTGGACCCCGAGGCACAGATCCGCATCCGCCTGTCGGCGACCGCCGGCCGCGTCACCATCGAGGACAGCGGCATCGGCCTGACCGCCGCCGAGGCCCACTCCCTGCTCGCCACCATCGGCCGCAGCTCCAAGCGCGGCGGCGAGCACGGCCTGGAGACCACCCGCCGTGAATTCCTCGGCCAGTTCGGCATCGGCCTGCTCGCCTGCTTCGTCGTGGCCCGCCAGATCCGCGTGGTCACCCGCTCCGCCCGGGATCCCCAGGCCGCCCCCGTCGAATGGCTCGCCACCGACGACGGCTCCTACACCGTCCGCGAACTGCCCCACGACGCCCGCCAGGAGCCCGGCACCACCGTCATCCTCGAAGCCCGCCCGGGCGCGGAGGAGTGGATGGTCCCGGCCAAGGTCGAGCAGCTGGCCCGCGACTACGGCTCCCTGCTCCCGTACGACATCACCTTCGACGACGGCGAGGGCGGCGAACCGCGCCCGGTCACCGACCGGCCCGCCGTGTGGGACCGCCCCTTCCCCACCCCCGCCGCGCGCCGCGTCGCCCTCGCCGGGCACTGTGCGCAGCTCTTCGGCTTCACCCCCCTCGACACCATCGACCTCGACCTGCCCGTCGCCGGCGTCCGGGGCGTCGCGTACGTCCTGCCCGAGCCGACCAGCCCCGCCCACCGGGCCGGGCACCGCGTCCACCTCAAGGGCATGCTGCTCACCGACCGGGCCGACAGCCTGCTGCCCGACTGGGCGTTCTTCGTCCGCGCCGTCATCGACACGGACACGCTGCGCCCCACCGCCTCCCGCGAGAACCTGTACGACGACGAGACCCTGGCCGCCGTACGGGAGGCCCTCGGCGGGCGGGTGCGCGCCTGGCTCGCCGAGCTCGCCGCGAGCGAACCGGAGCGGCTGGCCGCGTTCCTGAGCGTCCACCACCTCGGCGTGAAGTCCCTCGCCCGGCACGACGCCGAGCTGCTCGGCCTGATGCTTCCGTGGCTGCCGTTCGAGACCAGCGACGGTTCGATGAGCCTCCAGGAGTTCACGGCCGCCCACACCGAGATCCACTTCACCCGTACCGTCGAGGAGTTCCGCCAGATCGCCCCGATCGCCGCGGCGCACGGCCTCGGCGTCATCAACGCCGGCTACACCTACGACGCCGACCTGCTCGCCCTGCTGCCCGCCGTCCGGCCGGACCTGAAGGTCACCGAGCTCGATGCCGGAGCCGTCACCGAGCGGCTCGACCCGGTCCCGACCGCCGCCGAACTGGCCCTGTCGTCCTTCCTGTCCACCGCCCGGACCCGCCTGGAGCCGCAGGGCTGCGACGTGGTGCTGCGCGCCTTCCAGCCCGTCTCCGTCCCCGCCCTCTACCTGGACGACCGCCAGGCCCGCCAGGAGCGCGACCGGACCGCCGCCCTGGACAGCGCCGACTCTCTGTGGACCGGCATCCTCGGCGCCTTGCGCGGCTCCGCGCCGCGGGCCCGGCTGGTGCTCAACCACAACAACCCGCTGATCCGCCGCATCGCGGCCCTGCCCGACGAGGCCCTGACCGGGACGGCCGTCGAATCGCTGTACGGGCAGGCGCTGCTGATGTCCCAGCGGCCGCTGCGCCCTGCCGACTCCACCCTGCTCAACCGGGCCTTCCTCGGGCTCCTCGAATGGGCGACCCACTCCACCGACGCCCGGGAGGGCCAGCAGTGACGATGATGACCCGCGAGGAGATCGACCGGGGGCTGGAGGAGAACCGGCAGGCGCCCAACGGTGCGGCCCGCAACGCCCACGCCGAGGCCCTGGTCGGCGCGGCGGAGGCCAGCGGAGACGCCGCCCTGTTCCGCAGGACGCTGGACAACCTGATCACGGCATACCTCTACAGCGCCGAGTCCTCGAAGATGCTGGTGCCGTTCGCCCGGCTGCTCCAGGAGTACGACAAGGACCCCGGCTCCTTCTCCCATTGGGACGCGCACTCGCTGTTCTGGCAGTTCAAGTGGGTGGGCACGGCCATCGGCGACTCCCCGGAGATCCCTCTGGAGTCCGCCGTCGGCTGGCTGGAGGAGATGGAGCGCCGCTACCGGCTCGCCGGCTACAGCGAGCGTCCGGTGCGCGAGGCCGAGATGTGGCTCGCGCACGCGACCGGCGACGACGAGCGGGCCGACCGGGCGCTGGGCGCCTGGCTGGCGGCCGAACGCGACGACATGAGCGACTGCCACGCCTGCGAGCTCAACAGCCAGGGCCAGTACGCCGTGCTTCGCGGCGACGACGCCCGAGCCATGGAGCACTGGCAGCCCGTCCTGGCGGGCGAGCGGACCTGCGCCGAGGAGCCGCACCGGGTGCTGGCCACCTCGCTGCTGCCGCTGCTGCGCCTCGGCCGCCTCGACGAGGCGCGCTCACACCACCTGCGCGGCTACCGCCTGGCCCGGGGCAACGAGAGCCTGCTCCCCTCCGTCGGCAAGCACATCGAGTTCTGCGCGCTCAGCGGCAACGAGTCGCGCGGCCTGGAAATCCTCGCCGAGCACGCAGCCCACGTGGGCCCCCTCGCCAACGTCGACGACCGGATGGCGTTCCACGGCGGCATCCTCGTGCTGCTGCGCCGGCTGAAGGAGCTCGGGTACGGCGACAGCCCGGCCGTCCCGTACGAGGGCACGCCGCGGACGGTCTCCGAGCTGTACGACGTGCTGTACGCGGGCTCGCTCGACATCGCCCGCCGGTTCGACGCGCGCAACGGCACCACCCGGGTCTCGGACCGCTTCCTCACGCGGATCGGACGGGAGCCGCTGGCCGCCGTGCTGCCGCTGGGGGTGCGCAGCGCGCCGCTGCCCGCGCAGGGCGCCACGGCCGGACGGGCCGCGCAGGCGCCCGTACCGACTGCGGCTTCGGCTTCGGCTTCGGCTGCGTCCGGCGCCGGGGGCGACGGGCAGGGCTTCGCCGAACTGGTGGAGCGGGCGCGCCGGGCCCGCGAGACGGGGCACCCGGCCGCGGACGGGCTCTGGGCGGAGGTGGCCGTACGCGCGGCCGCCCTCCCGGAGGGCGAGGTGGACCCGCTGGTCGCGGCCGATGTCGCCGACAGCCGGGCACTGGCGGCCGCGCGCGGCGGGGCCGCAGATGCGGCGGAGCTGCTGGAGGCCGTCCGCGACGGCTACCGGGCCCTCGGACGGGACGAACGGGCTGCGTTGGCGGAGCTGCGGCTGGCTAGCGCGGCCGCGCAGGCCGGTGCCGCACCGGAGCGGATCCGAGAGCTTCTGGCGGTGGCCGTACGGGCTGCCGAGGCGCTGGACGCCGGGGAGCCGCTGCGCGAGCGGCGGATCGCCCTGGCCGAACTGGCGTCGATGCGGCTGGAGTCGTACCTGCGCTCGCTGGAAGGCGGCGACGGCCACGGAGACGCGGACGGACACGGGCACGGGCAGGACCACGAGCACGACCACGGGCACGGCGTGCTGGCGGCCGGGCTGACCGCCTTCATCGCCGCCCGCGCCGAGGCGCTGCCCGACCTGGCCGCGGAGGCCGAGGAGATGCTCGGCCGCATCGCCCTGTCGCAGGGCGACCCCGAGCGGGCCGTCGAGCTGCTGGCCGCAGGCGCCCGGCGCGCCGTGGCGGTCGGCCGGCCGTGGCAGGGGGTGGAGCCCCTCGCCCTGCGGGCCGGTGTGCTGATGCAGCTGGGGCGGCCCGAGGAGGCCGAGGAAGCAGCGCGCGCCGGGGTGGAGCACGCCGACGAGGTCACCGACGCCGAGACGCAGGGCGCCGTACGGCTCACCCTTGCGGACATCCTGCTCCACCGGCCCGACACTGCGGAGGAGGCGGCCGAGCACGCGCTGACGGCGGCGCACTGGTTCGACCTGGCCGGCCTGACGGCCGACGGCGGGGCGCAGGCACGGCTGGTCCTGGCCCGGGCGTACGCGCGGGCGGGCCGCACCGCCGACGCGGCCGAGGTGCTCCAGTCGACGCTGCCCGACCTGCTGGAGCACGGTGAGGGCCAGGCCGTGGCCGCCCGCGAGTTCCTCGGCGACCTGCTGCGACAGCTGAACGAACCGCGGGCGGCGGCGGAGCAGTTCCTGCTGGCCGCGGAGGTGGCCAAGGGCTGGGAGGACGCCCGGCCGCAGGCGGGGCTCGCGCACTCGGCGGCGGACCAGCTCTCCGAGGCCCGGCTCGACGAGGAGGCGGCCGCCGCCTTCGAACGGGCGCTGGAGCTGTATCGGGCGACGGGCGGTGCACCGGTCGCCGAGGTGCGGATCCTGCGCTCCCTGGCCTGGCTGGGCCTGCGCGGGGAGATCACCGACGTGCGGGTGGCACAGGCGCGGTCGCGGATGGCCGAGGCGGCCGCGGTGCTCGACGCAGCGCTGGCCGCCGATCCGCAGGCTCCTGCCCTGCGCTACGAGCTCGCCCAGACCTGGCACCAGCTCGCCCAGGTGCTCGACCGGCGGGTGACCTCGTCCGAGGAGAGCGACGACGAGGAGGCGGCGCAGGCGGAGGAGGCACTGTTGGAGGCGCTGCGCCTGGAGGAGATCGAGCTGGTGGAGCGGGCCGCCACGCTCTACGCCGAGCTGGGACCGGACCACCTGGACGGCTGGCTGGAGTGCGTGCAGTTCGCCGCGTGGACCGAGCAGGAACTGGGCCGCGACGAGGCCGGGGCGGCCCGGATGACGGCGCTGATCGAGGAGCTGCGGGCCCAGGGCGCCCCGACGGCCGTGGTGGAGCGCGCGGAGTACACGCTCGGGCACCTGACCTCCTGAGGCGCCCCGTGCTCCCGGTGCCCCGGCCGCCTCGGCGGCCGGGGCACCGGCGCATCAGCCGGCGAGCTGGGCCAGGCCCTCGGTGGCGATCTTCTCGAAGACGCCCTGGTCCGCGGCGAAGTCCGAGTCCGGGATCGGGGCGTGGATCACCAGCTCGGTGAAGCCGAGCTCCTGGTGGCGGCCCGCGAAGTCGACGAACGCGTCCACGGAGTCCAGCAGGGAGTTGCGCTCCGGGGTGAAGCCGGTCAGAAGGACCTTCTCCAGCGACTCCGGGGCCCGCCCGATCTCCGCGCACGCCTTTTCCAGGCGGGTCAGCTGGCCGCGCAGGGCCTCGAGCGACTGCTCGGGGGTGCCCTCCTCGTACAGCTTCGGGTCACCGGTCGTCACCCAGGCCTGGCCGTGCGCCGCGGCCAGCTTCAGCCCGCGCGGGCCGGTCGCGGCGACCGCGAACGGCAGGCGGGGGCGCTGGACGCAGCCGGGGACGTTGCGGGCCTCGTCGGCGGCGTAGAACATGCCGTGAGTGCTCACCGCGGGCTCGGTCAGCAACCGGTCCAGCAGCGGCAGGAACTCGGCGAAGCGGTCGGCGCGCTCGCGCGGGGTCCAGGGGTCCTGCCCCAGCACGGTCGCATCGAAGCCGTTGGTGCCGGCCCCGATGCCGAGGGTGATGCGCCCGCCGGAGATGTCGTCCAGCGTCATGAGCTCCTTGGCCAGGGTCACCGGGTGCCGGAAGTTCGGCGAGGTGACGAGGGTCCCCAGTCGCATCCGCTCGGTGGCCGCGGCCGCCGCGGTCAGGGTGGGAATCGCGCCAAACCACGGGAGGTCCCTGAACGCCCGCCAGGACAGGTGGTCATAGCTGTAGGCCGTGTGGAACCCGAGCCCCTCGGCCCGCACCCACTGGTCACGGCCGCCCTCACGCCATGGACGTACCGGGAGAATCACAGTGCTCAGACGCAAACTCATGTGTCGAGCCTACGGCCCCGCCGATGTTTCACGTGAAACCTCGGCCCGCCTCGTTTCACGTGAAACATCGCCAACGGGCACCTCGGGCGACCAGGTCCGGCACTGGCGTGCCCTGGCCATGGGCGAAGATGGATCCGTGACCTCGGCTCCCCAGCGCCCGGACGGGCCAACCCCGACGCCCCGGCTCATCGCCACCGACCTCGACGGCACCCTGCTGCGCGACGACAAATCCGTCTCGCTCCGCACGGTCGCCGCCCTCGCCGCCGCCGAGGAGGCCGGGATCGAGGTCTTCTTCGTCACCGGCCGCCCGGCCCGCTGGATGGACGTGGTCAGCGACCACGTCCACGGCCACGGCCTGGCGATCTGCGCGAACGGCGCGGCGGTCGTCGACCTCCATGCTGGCCGCGAGTTCGTCCAGGTCCGGGCCCTGCCCCGGGCCACCGCTCTGACGGTCGTGGACACGCTGCGCGCCGCCGCCCCGGGCACGTCCTTCGCGGTCGAGATGACCACGGGCATCAACTACGAGCCGCTGTACCCGCCGTTCTTCCAGGACCCGGGTGCGCATGTCGCCACCGCGGAGCAGCTGCTGAAGGAATCCGCAGGCGACGGCGCAGACACGGAGGAGGCCGCCGCCCCCGTCCTGAAGCTGCTGGCGCACCACTCCGAGCTGGCCCCCGACGAGTTCCTGGCCCTGGCGCGCAAGGTTGCGGGCGGCTACGCGTCGATCACCCGCTCCAGCCCGACGGCCCTGCTGGAGATCAGCGAGCTGGGCGTGTCCAAGGCCAGCACGCTCGCGCTGTGCTGCGCGGAGCGCGGCATCTCCCCGGCCGAGGTGGTCGCCTTCGGCGACATGCCGAACGACGTGGAGATGCTCCGCTGGGCCGGCACCTCGTACGCGATGGGCAACGCCCACCCGGATGTGATCGCGGCCGCGTCCGGCCGGACCGTCGCCAACAACGAGGACGGGGTCGCCGTCGTCATCGAGCAGATCCTCGCGGACCGGGCAGCAGCACAAAGCCGGCAGAGGCAGCAGGAGCCCGAAAAGCTCTAAGGCTGCAGCGGGGCCTGCCACACAAGGCTGGTCCCGCCGCCGTGCTCCCCGATGCCGGGCCCGTACGTGCTGGTGCCGCCCAGCGACTCGGCCCGGCGGCGCAGGTTCCGCAGTCCGCTGCGGCGCCCGCCCTCGGTGATGCCCACCCCGTCGTCGGCCACCTCCAGGCGCACCCCGGGCCGACCGTCCGGCAGAGTGGCGGTGCAGTCGAGGACCACCTCGATCCGCGAGGCGTCCGCATGCCGGAAGGCGTTGGAGAGGGCCTCGCGCAGCGCGGCGATCAGGTTCTTGCCCACGAGTTCGCCGACCACCGTGTCGATGGGACCGAGGAAGCGGTGTGCGGGCTTGAAGCCCAGCGGCACGGCCGCCATGTTGATCTCCCGCAGCACCCGGGTCCGCAGCCCCGAGGGGGCCTCCGCCGGTCCCTGCTGGAGCGCGAAGATCGCGGTGCGGATCTCCTGGATCGTCACGTCCAGCTCGTCCACGGCCTTGCCGACGCCGTCGCGGACCTCGGGGACCACGGACCGGCGCGCCGCGCCCTCCAGCATCATCCCGGTGGCGAACAGCCGCTGGATGACCAGGTCGTGGAGGTCCCGGGCGATCCGGTCGCGGTCCTCGAACACGGCGAGGCGCTCCCGGTCGCGCTGGGCCTCCGCCATCATCAGCGCGAGCGCCGCCTGCGAGGCGAACTGCGTGGCCAGTGTCCGCTCGGCCTCGCTGAACGGGCGCTTGCCGCGGCCCCTGGGGGTGACCAGCGCACCCAGCACCCGCCCGCCGCTGTGCAGGGGCAGCATCATGCAGGGGCCGTACCGGCTGGTCAGCTTGCTGACCGTGCGCGGGTCGGAGGCGGCGTCGTCGACGAAGACGGGCTCGCCCTCCAGCAGCTTCGCCACCACGGGACTCTCGGCCGGGATCACCACCCCGAGCGAGGTGGCCGGGTCGTCGGCGGAGACGGCGACGATCTCCATCCCGCCCTCCTCGGCGGGCAGCATCACGATGCCTGCCGAGGAGTCGGCCAGACGGCGGGCCTGTTCCGCCACCACGGCGAGCGCATCGTCGGCGTCCCCGCCCGACAGCAGGGCGGTGGTGACGGCGACCGAGCCGTCGATCCACCGCTCGCGCTGCGTCGCCGCCTCGTACAGCCGTGCGTTGCCGATGGCGATGCCGGCCTCGGTGGCCAGGACCCGGACCATGTGCACGTCGTAGTCGTTGAACTCGCCGCCGCCGTTCTTCTCGGCGAGGTACAGGTTGCCGAAGATCTCCCCCTGGACCCTGATCGGTACGCCGAGGAAGGTCTTCATCGGAGGGTGGTGCGGCGGGAAGCCGGCCGAGCGCGGATCCTTCGTCAGATCCGCCAGCCGTACGGTGCCCGCGTGCGAGATCAGCGCACCGAGCAGGCCGCGCTTCCCGTCCGGTCGGTGCCCGATCCTGCGGGCCACCTCGGAGCTGATGCCGAAGGTCACGAAGTCCGACAGCCCGCGGCCCTCGGTGTCCACGACGCCGATCGCGGCGTACCGGGCGTCCGCGAGCTCGGCGGCGGTCTCGCAGATCCGGTCGAGCGTGGAGTGCAGTTCGAGGCCGGTGCCGACGGAGCGCATGGCCTCCAGCAGTTGCGGAACCCGGGCGGTGAGCTCGGTGGACAGTCCCTGCAGACTCCGCGTGGTCTGGGTGGCGGCCTCCATCGGATCCGGCGCCCCCGAGGCCGGATCCCGCGCCTCCGGCGGTTCCTGCGAGTGCTGCAGCGACATGCCCTTGAGCCTAGTTAGTCCTATTTACCGGGGAAAGTCGGCCAGTGCCCCGTGCCGCAGCCCCTCCGCCGCACGCTCCAGGTCCAGGAGCGTGCGCAGCGGCCCCTCCTCGGCGGCCAGCTCCGCGTACGCGCCGCGCTGGACGACCGCTCCGCCGTCCAGGACCAGGACCTCGTCGACCGCGGCCAGCCCGGCCAGCCGGTGCGTGATCAGCACCGTGGCGCGGCCCTCGGTCGCGGCCAGCAGATCCGCCGTCAGGGCGTCGGCGGTCGCCAGGTCGAGGTGTTCGGCCGGCTCGTCCAGGACGAGGACGGGGAAGTCGGCGAGCAGCGCGCGGGCCAGGGCCAGGCGCTGGCGCTGGCCGCCGGAGATCCGCCGGCCGTGTTCGCCGACGAGGGTGTCGAGCCCGTCCGGAAGGCCGTCGGCCCAGTCCAGCAGCCGGGCAGCGGCCAGGGCCCGGCGCAGCTCCTCCTCGCCCGCCCCGGGGCGTGCCAGGCGCAGGTTCTCCCGGACCGAACTGTCGAAGATGTGGGCGTCCTGCGCGCAGAGGCCGACGATCCGGCGGACGTCGTCGCTGTCGAGCGTGCGCACATCGGTCCCGCCGAGGGTGTACGTGCCGTCGCCGGGGTCCAGGAACCGCAGCAGCACCTGGGCCAGGGTGGTCTTGCCCGCGCCCGAGGCGCCGACGACGGCGATGCGCCGTCCCGGCTCGAGGGTCAGGTCCAGCCCGCGCAGGGCGTCGCCCTCCTGCCCGGGGTGGCGGGCGGTGAGCCCCGCCAGGCGCAGCGGGAACGGCGAGGCGGGCGCCGGGGCGGCCTGCTCCGGCTCGGCGACCGGGGCCGGGGCGTCGATGACCTCGTACACCCGCTCGGCGCTGCGGCGCACCCGCCGGCGGAACAGGACGGCCTGCGGCAGTGCGGACACCGCCTCGAAGGCGGCCAGCGGCGTCAGTACGGCCACCGCCATGGCGACCCCCGAGAGCCGGCCGTCCTGCACGGCGCCGGCGGCGAAGAACGCGGCGGCCACGACGGTCAGCCCGGACACGAGGGCGGTCAGTCCGCTGCCGAGCCCGGTGGCGGCGGCGCCGCGCGCGGCGATGGCGGTCAGGGTGCGGTCGCTGTCCCTCGCTGCCTCCTTGCGGCGCGCCAGCGCCCCGGCGACGGTCAGCTCGGCCGTCCCGGTGAGCAAGTCGGCCACCCGGATGGCGAGCTCCCCGCGGGCGGGCGCCAGCCGGCGTTCGGCACTCCGGGCGCAGGCCCCGCTGACCGCGGGCACCGCGACCCCGGCGGCGAGCAGGCCCACGGCGAGGGCGGCCCCGCCCTCGGGCAGCAGCCAGGCGGTGAACGCGACCGATCCGGTGCCGACGAGGACCGCGGTGCCCACCGGCAGCAGCCAGCGCAGCCAGTAGTCCTGAAGGGCGTCGGCGTCGGCCACCAGCCGCGCCAGCAGGTCCCCGCGCCGCTGGGCGCGCAGCCCGCCGGGTGCGATGCGCTCGAGCCGCCGGAACACCGAGACCCGCAGGTCGGCAAGCATCCGCAGGACGGCGTCGTGCGACACGAGGCGCTCGGCGTACCGGAACACGGCCCGCCCGAGCCCGAACGTGCGGGTGGCCGTGACCGCAACCATCAGGTAGAGCACGGGCGGCTGCTCGGAGGCCCGCGAGATCAGCCAGCCGGAGACCGCCATCAGCCCGACGCTGCACCCGACCGCCAGCGACCCGAGCAGCAGCCCGAGCCGGAACCTCCCCTGCCAGGCCTTCGCCACGTCACGGACCCGCCGCAGCGGATCCCGCCCGGCCGCACCGGGCCCAGCGGTCTCCAGCCCCGCGCGGGTGGGCGGCGCGACGGCCGCAGGCTCCCGCTCCCGGGCGGACGCGGCGTGCACGGGGCCGGCTGCGCGCGCGGAGACGAGCCGGACGCGGTCCAGGGCAGCGCCCTCCGCTTCCCCCGCGGTGATCGCGACCACCCGGTCGGCGACGGCGAGCAGCGCCGGCCGGTGGACGACCAGCAGGACGGTCCGACCCACCGCGAGGCGGCGTACGGCCTCCACCACAGCCGCCTCGGTCTCCCCGTCCAGTGCGGCCGTCGGCTCGTCCAGCAGCAGCACCGGCCGGTCCGCGAGGAACGCCCGGGCGAGCGCGATCCGCTGGCGCTGACCGGCGGACAGCCCGGCCCCGCCCTCGCCGAGCACCGTCTCGACGCCGAGCGGAAGCGCGGAGACGAACTCCCGGGCCCCGGCCGCCTCCAGAGCCTGCGCCACGGCTGCGTCGGAGGCCTCCGGCCGGGCGAGCCGCACGTTCTCCGCGAGGGTCCCGGCGAACAGGTGCGGCCGCTGCGGCACCCACGCGATCTGCCCCCGCCACTGCTCCGGCGCCAGTTCGGCCAGGTCCGTGCCCCCGATCCGCACCCGCCCCGAGGTCGGTGCGACGAACCCGAGCAGCACCTGGAGCAGGGTGGACTTCCCCGCCCCGCTGGGCCCCGTCAGGGCCACGCACTCGCCGGGCCCGACCGTGAACGTGACCGGCCCGGGCGAGTCCCCGCCCCGCCCGGGGTGGCGTACGGCGACCCCGTCGACCTCGATCCGCAGGCCGCCGGGACCGGAGTCGGGCACCGCGGCCCCCGCCCCCGGCGCGGCGGCGGCCGGCGTCCCGAGCACCTCGAAGATCTCGTCCGCGGCCGCCAGCCCCTCGGCTGCCGCGTGGAACTGGGCCCCGACCTGGCGCAACGGCAGGTACGCCTCGGGCGCCAGGATCAGGATGACCAGGCCGGTGTACAGGTCGAGGTCGCCGTTGACCAGCCGCATGCCGATGCCGACCGCCACCAGGGCCACCGAGAGCGTGGCCAGCAGTTCCAATGCAAACGAGGACAGGAAGGCGATGCGCAGGGTCCGCATGGTCGCCCGCCGGTAGTCGTCGGTGATCCGGCGGATCGACTCGGCCTGGGCCTTGGCCCGCCCGAACACCTTCAGCGTCGGCAGCCCGGCCACCACGTCGAGGAAGTGGCCCGACAGCCGGGACAGCAGCCGCCACTGGCGGTCCATCCGGGACTGGGTGGCCATGCCGATCAGCACCATGAACAGGGGGATCAGCGGCAGGGTCACCACGATGATGGCCGCCGACACCCAGTCCTCGGTGACGATCCGGGCGAGGACCGCCACCGGCACGGCCACGGCCAGGCCCAGCTGCGGCAGGTAGCGGGAGAAGTAGTCGTCGAGGGCGTCCACGCCCCGGGTGGCCAGCGCCACCAGGGAACCGGTCCGCTGCCCGCTCAGCCAGCCCGGTCCCAGATCGGCCGCCCGGTCCAGCAGCTGCCCCCGCAGCTGCGACTTGACCGCCGCGGCGGCCCGGTGCGCGGCCAGCTCGGTGAGCCAGCCGAGCAGGCCCCGCCCGACCGCCACGGCCGCGAGCAGCAGCAGCGGCGTGCGCAGCGCCTCGCCGTCCAGGCCCTTCTCGAAGGCCCCGACGACGATCTCGGCAAGCAGCATCGCCTGGCCGATGACCAGCCCCGCCCCGGCACATCCCAGGGCCACCACGGCCGCCAGGAACGGGCGGGTGGAGCGGGCGTACCGAAACAGGCGCGGGTCGATCGGTTTCACGTGAAACATCCCCCAGGGCAGGGTCGGTCAGGCGAGGCGGGGCCCTCGGCAGAGCCGGGGCTAGTGCGCGTCGGCGATGTGCTGCGTGCCGATCCGCTTGCGGAACACCCAGTACGTCCAGCCCTGGTAGAGCAGGACCAGCGGGGTCGCGACGGCCGCCAACCAGGTCATGATCTTCAGGGTGTACGGGCTGGACGAGGCGTTGGTGACCGTGAGGCTCCAGGCGTCGTCCAGCGAGGACGGCATGACGTTCGGGAAGAGCGTCAGGAAGAGCATCGCCACGGCCGCCGCGATGGTGATCCCGGAGAGTGCGAACGACCAGCCCTCCCGGCCCGCGAGGTTGGCGCCCAGTGCTCCGGCCAGCGCCAGCGCGGCGACGACCAGGGCGATCAGGCTCCAGCCGTCACCGCGCTCGAGCTGGGTCCACCCCAGGAAGACCACCGCGAGCGCCGCGGTGACCGCGCCCAGCCGGGTCGCCAGGGCACGGGAGCGGTCCCGGATCCCACCCACCGTCTTGAGCGAGGTGAACACCGCGCCGTGGAAGGTGAACAGGGTGAGGGTGACCAGTCCGCCGAGGAGCGCGTACACGTTGAGCAGGTCGAAGAGGCTTCCGACGTACTCCTTGTTCTGGTCGATCTTCACGCCGCGCGCGATGTTGGCGAAGGCCACACCCCACAGGAAGGCGGGGATCAGCGAGGCCCAGAAGATCGCGTGCTCCCAGTTGGTCTGCCATCGGTCCTCGTCCCGCTTGTGCCGGTACTCGAAGGCGACGCCGCGGACGATCAGGCAGACCAGGATGACGAGCAGCGGCAGGTAGAAGCCGGAGAACAGGGTGGCGTACCAGTCGGGGAAGGCGGCGAAGGTCGCGCCGCCGGCCGTGAGCAGCCAGACCTCGTTGCCGTCCCAGACGGGCCCGATCGTGTTGATCAGGACCCGCTTCTCGGCGCGGTCCCGCGCGAGCAGCTTGGTCAGGACGCCGACCCCGAAGTCGAAGCCCTCCAGGAAGAAGTAGCCGGTCCACAGGACGGCGATGAGCACGAACCAGACGTCGTGGAGTTGCATGGTGGGGTCCCCTCAGCCTCAGTACGAGAAGGCCATCGGCCGGTCGGAGGTGCCGTCTCCGCCGATCCTGGTCGGCGGGTTGAGGTCGGCCTCGGTGAGCTCGGGCGGGCCGGCCTTGACGTACTTGACCAGGAGCTTCACCTCGATGACGGCGAGTACGGCGTACAGGGCGGTGAAGACGAGCATCGAGGTGAGGACCTCGCCCTGGGAGACTCCGGGCGAGACGGCGTCGCGAGTCCGCAGGACTCCGTAGACGACCCACGGCTGGCGGCCCATCTCGGTGAAGATCCAGCCCCAGGAGTTGGCGATCAGCGGGAAGCCGAGCATCCAGACGGCGGCGAGCCAGTACCACCGGGTCAG
Source organism: Streptomyces sp. NPDC046876 (assembly GCF_040645035.1). Classification (NCBI taxonomy): domain Bacteria; kingdom Bacillati; phylum Actinomycetota; class Actinomycetes; order Kitasatosporales; family Streptomycetaceae; genus Streptomyces; species Streptomyces sp. NPDC046876. The sequence goes on from NZ_JBEYXK010000004.1 coordinate 82,118, forward strand.
CCGGGCGCCGAGCGGCTGCCGGAAGAGCACCAGGTGCGGCACCTCGTCCTCACCGGTCCGCAGGGCCGGCGGGAGCATGAACCTCTTGCGGGTCAGCCACAGCCCGGCCGCGCCGAGCGCGACGGAGGCCATGCCGAAGCCGATCATCCAGCGGAAGCCCCAGTAGGCGACGGGGATGTTGGGCCGGTAGTCGCCGGGCCCGAACTTCTCCTGTTCGGCCTTGTTGACGTCGTTGATGCCGGGGACGAAGGAGTCGAAGTCGTCGTTGGCGAGGAAGGACAGCAGGCCCGGGATCTCGATGGCGACCCGGTTGTGGCCCTTGTCGACGTCCCCGTACGCGAAGACGGAGAACGGGGCGGGTGCCTCGCCGTCCCACAGGGCCTCGGCCGCGGCCATCTTCATCGGCTGCTGCTTGAACATGACCTTGCCGAGGAAGTCGCCGCTCAGCGCGGTGAGCATGCCGGCGATGACGACGGTGACCAGGCCCAGCCGCAGCGAGCTGCGCATGACCGGGACGTGCCTCTTGCGGGCCAGGTGATAGGCGGCGATGCCGACCATGAACGCGCCGCCGGTGAGGAAGGCCGCGGACAGCGTGTGGAAGGCCTGGGTGACGGTGGTGTTCTGGCTGAGCACCGCCCAGAAATCGGTCAGTTCGGCGCGGCCCGTTTCCTTGTTGATCCGGTAGCCGACCGGGTGCTGCATCCAGGAATTGGCCGCGAGGATGAAGTACGCGGACAGGACGGTGCCGATCGAGACCATCCATATGCAGGCCAGGTGGATCTTCTTCGGGAGCTTGTCCCATCCGAAGATCCACAGACCGATGAAGGTGGACTCGAAGAAGAACGCGATCAGGGCCTCGAAGGCCAGCGGGGCACCGAAGATGTCGCCGACGAAGCGCGAGTAGTCGGACCAGTTCATGCCGAACTGGAACTCCTGGACGATGCCGGTGACGACACCCATCGCGATGTTGATCAGGAAGAGCTTGCCCCAGAACTTGGTGGCCTTGAGGTACTTCTCCTTCTCGGTCCGCACCCAGGCCGTCTGCAGGCCGGCGGTGAGCGCGGCGAGCGAGATCGTCAGGGGGACGAAGAGGAAGTGGTAGACGGTGGTGATGCCGAACTGCCATCGCGCCAGAGTCTCCGGCGCCAGAGCCAGGTCCACGTCGTCTCTCCTTACGTCGCCGTGGGCGGCACTGCGCATGCCCGAACCGGCGTGAACCGGGAGAAGGCACGCGCGCTTGTGAACGCGTTCACATTCACAAGCATTATGTCGCACAGGCTTCCGGCGCTTTCATCCGGGGGGTACAAGCACTGGCCAACGAATTCAACATATTGTTGAATTCAGCGCATGAAGATTCGAATCTCCTGGCCCTCAGGCCAGCTCACGGCCACGCTCGACGACACCCCGACCGCCAAGGCACTCACCGCCGCCCTCCCCATCCACGCCTCCGCGAACACCTGGGGCGAGGAGGTCTACTTCGACACCGGTGTCTCCGTCGCGCTGGAGCACGACGCCCGCCAGGTCGTCGAGCCCGGCACGGTCGCCTTCTGGACCGAGGGCGACGCGCTCGCACTCCCCTACGGTCCGACGCCCATCTCGCGCGGGGGCGAGAGCCGCCTGGCGAGCCCGTGCAACGTGCTCGGCTCGTTCGACGGCGACCCCCGCCTGCTGGCCACCGTCCGCGACGGCGACCCGGTCCGGGTGGAGCTGGCCTAGCCGGCCCGGGATCCCCCGAGCCGGCGCTGCAACGGCCGCGTCCCCCGCAGCCGGCGCTACATCTCCTTGAAGAACGCCTCCGCCGTGTGCAGGAAGAGGTCGTTCGCCTCGGTCTCACCGATCGTGACCCGCAGGCCCTCGCCCGGGAAGGGCCGGACCACCACACCGGCCTTCTCGCAGGCCGCCGCGAACTCGGCGGTCCGCTCGCCCAGCCGCATCCACACGAAGTTCGCCTGCGTCGGCGGGACGACCGTCCAGCCCTGGCCCAGCAGCGTCTCGTACACCCGGGTGCGCTCCGCGACCAGCGATCCGACCCGGCCCATCAGCTCGTCCTCGGCGCGCAGCGAGGCGACCGCCGCGTCCTGGGCCAGCTGGCTGACGCCGAAGGGCACCGCCGTCTTGCGCAGCGCCGCGGCCACCGGCTCGTGTGCCACTGCGAAGCCGACACGCAGACCGGCCAGGCCGTACGCCTTGGAGAAGGTGCGCAGCACGCAGACGTTCGGGCGGTTGCGGTACAGCTCGATGCCGTCCGGCACCTCGACGTCGCGGACGAACTCGCGGTACGCCTCGTCGATCACCACGAGGATGTCCGAGGGCACACGGTCGAGGAACCGCTCCAGCTCGGCGCGGTGCACGGCGGTGCTGGTGGGGTTGTTCGGGTTGCAGACGAAGATCAGGCGGGTCCGCTCGGTGATCGCGTCGTACATCGCGTCGAGGTCGTGCACGTCGCCCTCGGCCAGCGGGACCTGCACGGAGGTCGCACCCGCAATCTGCGTGATGATCGGGTAGGCCTCGAAGGACCGCCAGGCGTAGATGACCTCGTCGCCCGGGCCCGCCGTGGACTGCACCAGCTGCTGGGCCACGCCCACCGAGCCCGTGCCCGTGGCGATGTGCTCGGCCGGGATGCCGAAGCGCTCCGCGAGCTCGTTCACCAGGCCCGTGCAGGCCAGGTCCGGGTAGCGGTTGAACGCGTGGGCGGCCGCGACCGCGCTCTCCAGCACGCCGGGCAGCGGCGGGTAGGGGTTCTCGTTCGAGGACAGCTTGTACGCGACCGGCCCGCCACCGGCGGCGGCGGGCTTCCCCGGCTTGTAGACGGGAATGCCGTCCAGCTCGGCGCGCAGCTTCGGGCTCTTCTCGCTCACCGCAGGTCCTCCTCGACCATCCCGTCCGACGTCGCCGTCGACTCAATACTGCTCACCTTATGAGGATTCCGCGCTTCCGAAAATGGCGGCGCCAGGATTGCGGGGGAGCGCACGCATATATGCGTGCGCCGGTGGCCTGCGCCGTGGCGCGCATCCCTCGTACAGGTGAGTTGAGACCGTCCCGAGACCAGCCCGGTTTGGCATGCCCGTACCCGCCGACAAAGGGCCCGGTCACCCTCCGCTCCCAAATGCCTTTATTTCCAAGGTCATTGGGGGTGGCGAACCATGCAGAATCGTGCCTGTCAACGCGTGCATATGCATCCGGACCACCCACCCCACCGAGCCCTACTATCGGCTCGCCATGACAGCAGCAGGGAAGCATCAGGTGAGCCGGACCGAGACCACCCGGCGGGCCGCCGGCCGACAGGGCCGGGCCGGCATCAGGGACGTGGCCGCCGCAGCGGGCGTCTCGATCACGACCGTCTCCGACGCGCTCAATGGCAAGGGGCGACTGCCGGACGCCACCCGCCGCCACGTTCGCGAGGTCGCCGACCGGCTGGGCTACCGCCCCTCCGCCGCCGCCCGCACCCTCCGCACCGGCAAGTCGGGCCTCATCGGCCTGACCGTGACCACGTACGGGGATGAACCTTTCACCTTCACCGAATTCGCGTACTTCGCGGAGATGGCCAGAGCAGCCACCTCCGCCGCGCTCGCCCGCGGATACGCCCTCGTCATCCTCCCCGCCACCTCCCGGCACGACGTGTGGTCCAACGTGGCCCTCGACGGCACCGTCGTGATCGACCCCTCCGACCACGATCCCGTCGTCACCGAGCTGGTCCGCCAAGGCCTGCCGGTGGTCTCCGACGGGCGCCCCGCCGGCTCCCTGCCCGTCACCGCCTGGGTCGACAACGACCACGAGGCGGCCGTGCTCAACCTGCTCGACCACCTCGCCGCCGCCGGCGCCCGCCGCATCGGGCTGCTGACCGGCACGACCACCGACACGTACACCCGCCTGTCCACCACCGCCTACCTCAACTGGTGCAAGCGCGTCGGCCAGGACCCGGTCTACGAGTCCTACCCCGCCCACGACCCGTGCGCGGGCGCCGTCGCCGCCGACCGCCTGCTCGCCCGACCCGACCGCCCCGACGCCGTCTACGGGCTCTTCGACCCCAACGGCACCGACCTGCTCGCCGCCGCCCGGCGCTACGGACTGCGCGTCCCGGAGGACTTGCTGCTCGTGTGCTGCAGCGAATCCACCGTGTACGCCAACACCGAGCCGCCGATCACCACGCTCTCCCTCAAGCCGCGGCGCATCGGCACCGCGGTGGTGCAGCTGCTCATCGACGCCATCGAAGGGGTCGACACCGGGCGGCCCGTCGAACAGGTCGTCCCCACCGAGCTGATCGTCCGTACGTCCTCGCAGCGCAGGCGGCCCCGGACGACGGTCAGCCCGCCCCGGTCACCGGCCCAGGACTGACCGCCACACCGCCGTACCGGCGGGGTCGACGGCCCCGCCGAGGATTTCGGCAACTCCGATTTCGGGCGAAAGCGGCAGGAACGATCGGTTCCGCGCAGGATTCACCACCCCTGGTGCGTCACACAGCGCGAGCCGCATTCCTATGATGGGCGCACGACATCACGGATCCTCCACCCTGGAGGCCAGGAGGGTCCGCAGGTGTACGGCAGCGCGACGGTGGTGGAGGGGTCGATGACTCAGGGGGCCGGTCAGGGACCCGCGATGCGGACGGAGACGCTGCGGGACTTCCGGGTGCCGGTCACCGAACCCCATCCGTACGGCGCCGCGCCCGCACCGCAGCCCGAGGACGCCCCTGTGTACGGCGAGTACCCGGCGTACTACGGCGAGCCGCCCGCGCCGCCCCACGCCCCGGGCCAGGCCCCCGTGCCGCCGCCCCCGCCGGCACCCGTGCCGCCCATGCCCGCGTCCGCGCCGGCCCCCGTGCCGACCCCGGCCACGGCGCCGCCCGCGGAGGACGACCTCGGCGGCTACACCCCGACCCACCGCGACCTGCCGATCATCGGCCGCGGCGGACCGGGCGACACCGTCCAGGTCCAGTACGTCCCCCAGGAGTCCCCGACCGGCCCCGGCCCGCTCTACGTCGTCGGCGACGTCCACGGCTACCTGGACGAGCTCGTCGCCGAACTCCAGGCCCAGGGCCTCATCGACGCCGAGCGGCGGTGGTCCGCCGGCAACGCCCGCCTGTGGTTCCTCGGCGACTTCACCGACCGCGGCCCCGACGGCATCGGCGTCATCGACCTCGTGATGCGCCTGTCCGCCGAGGCCGCCGCCGCCGGCGGCTACTGCAAGGCCCTCATGGGCAACCACGAGCTGCTGCTCATCGGCGCCAAGCGCTTCGGCGACACCCCCGTCGCCTCGGGCGCCGGCACCGCGACCTTCCAGGCCGCCTGGCTCCTCAACGGCGGCCAGCGCACCGACATGGAGCGCCTCGAGGACGTCCACCTGCAGTGGATGTCCCGGCTGGACGCGGCCGTACTGGAGGACGGGCACCTGCTGCTGCACTCCGACACCACCGCGTACCTCGACTACGGCGACTCCATCGAGGACGTCAACGACACCATCCACGAGCTGCTCAACCGCAACGACGCCGACATCACCTGGGACCTGTTCCGCAAGTTCACCAAGCGGTTCGCCTTCCGCGACGAGGAAACCGGCCCCCAGGCGGTGCGCGAGCTCCTCGACATGTACGGCGGCAGCCGCGTCGTGCACGGACACAGCCCCATCCCGTACCTGCTCGGCGAGGTGGGCACCGAGGACGGCGACAGCGGGCACGGACCGGAGGCGGTCCACGGACCGCACGTGTACGCGGGCGGCCTCGCCATCGCGATGGACGGCGGGGTCACCATGGCCGGCAAGCTGCTCGTCCAGCAACTCCCGCTGCACGACTGAGGCTTGCAGGCTTGTCACGTGCGGGGCAATTCACGAAAGCCCCTGTCACGGCGCGGCATGAGCGCTCTACCATCGCTCTATCCGTAGCAGGCTCTCCTCCGTTTGTGCCGGTGCCCGGGTCTACGCGGGACAACCGGCTCCCACGGAGCATCGGGGGATGCACATGAACAGCGCTCCGCACCTGCTGACCGAAGACCGACCGGAGTTCGATCGGCTCCTCGACGAGGCGCTGCGCACCGCACACGAACGGCCCGAGCTCGCCGCGCTCGGGATGCGACTGAACGCCGAACAACTGCGCACCATGGCCGTCGGGGCCATCGCCCTGCTGACCGCCGCGGCCGCGGCCGAGTACGACCACTTCGTGAAGGTACGGGGCGAGCGGCGCGAGGAGCTGCGCTCGGCCCCGAGTGCCGCGGCCGGGCACCGGGGCGCCGGGCAGGAGGACGGGGAGGGCGACGGCGCGGGCATCAGCGCGATGGTCGCGGTCCTCGCGCCGGTCCTGGCGGCCGCCGCCATGGTGATCTTCCTGCTGCTGGGCTACACGCTGAAGGCGATCGACCCCGAACCTTCGTTCGCCGACACGATGCTGACGGCGGGTTGGCTCTTCGGCGCACTCACCGTGGTGACCCTGCTGTTCGCGGTGGTCGGGCTGGTGGTGACGGCCGTCCGCAACCGTGCGACCGAGGTCGTGGCCGGGGACGGGGACGCGGCCGATGCGGTGCCCGACGAGGTCGCGCTGGCCCGCGAGGCCTGGCGGCGCGCGCTGCTGGAGCGGGGCATCCTGCCGTTCCTGCGGGACGCGCTCGCCGACCCGGCCGCGGTGCCGGATCCGGTGCCCGGACCTGCGCTTTCGGGCCCCCGCACGCCGAAGGCCGGGCGCATCCCCAACCTGGGATACACCCGGCCCGACTTCACCAGCCCCGGCTCGCCCTCACAGGGGACCCGGCCCGGCTACACGCCGCCGGACTTCACGAGCCCGGACTTCGGAGGCTCGGAGCCCGAGCCACGGTAACGGCTGCTACTGCCACTTCAGTTGGGGCGCAGACTCCGGTCCTCCGCGGACAGGGATCCGTGGGCGAACCGGGCCAGGCCGTTCGCCCCGGCGGTCGGCTGCGGATTCGCCGGTGTCCACACCTCGTTGCAGGTGAGGGCGTCCGGCGTGCCGGGAACGATCGTGCATCTCGTTTCGAAGATTTCGCCGCCCGTGGTCAGCACCTCGATGTTGACGATGTTGGCCTGGGTGGAGATCGACACCGCGCAGGCGTCCGTCGGATACGTGTCCCCGGTGTCGGTCAGGTCGTACCAGCGCCACGGCGTCACGGCCGGGGTCAGGTCGCGGATACCGGCGTACGTGATGGTGTCGGAGAGCACCGCCTTGACCTCGCGAGAGGCGGCGGGCCGGACCGCGTCGACGTCGAAGCACTGGCCGCTGGCTCCCTGCGTGCCGGTGGGGCCGGTCGGACCAGTCGGACCAGTCGGACCGGTCCCGCCTGTGGCACCGGTGCCCGGGGCACCGGTGGGTCCGGTCGGTCCGGTTGGTCCGGTGGGACCGGTCGGTCCGGTGGGACCGGTCGGACCCGTATGCCCCCTGGGCCCGCGCGGGCCCGTCGGGCCCACTTTGCACTTGTCGCCCCCGACGGGCTGCGCCTGCTCCATCGCCTTCTTCGCCGTGGACGGGCCACAGTGGTCACCGCTGCCCGGCGCCACCACGGAGCCGCCGGGCAGCGGCGTGACGGCCGAGGCCGGAGCCACGACGCCCGTCAGCACCAAGGCCAGAGAGGCGAAGGCGCCTCCGGCCAGCCAGCCCGCTCGACGGCGGGGCAGTGGCCCCAGGGGGAATCGGGACCTGTCCTCAGAACTCATGTACCGCTCCTCGCGCACACCTGATCGAATGTTTCGGCGGAGTCCGCACACACGAGTGGGCTCCGCGGGCCATCCTGAAGAGCCCTTCCCGCCACACCGGTCCGGCTCGCACGCCTGTCAGCGGAACGGACCAGTGAACACGGCCACTTGGCGGTGCCGTACCAGCCCCCCGGGTCGCCGCACGGCGTGCCGCCGGTACCCCGGCCGGCCGTATCCCTAGGGTCGGCGGCCGTGAAGCCGACCATTTGCCTCTGCATGATCGTGAAGAACGAATCCGCCGTCATCGAGCGCTGCCTGGCCTCGGTACGGGACCTCATCGACACCTGGGTCATCTCCGACACCGGTTCCACGGACGGCACCCAGCAGCTGATCCGCGACGCCCTGGAGGGGATCCCCGGCGAGCTGCACGAGGAGCCGTGGACGGACTTCGGCCACAACCGCAGCCTGAACATCGCCCATGCCCGCGGCAAGGCCGACTACCTGCTGCTCCTCGACGCCGACCACGTGCTGCGCAGCGAGGGGCCGCTGCCCCGGCTCGGAGCGCAGTCGTACATGCTCCGCCACGAAGGGGCGACCGAGTACCGCATCAAGCGCCTGGTCCGCGGCGACCTGCCCTGGCGGTACGAGGGCGTCACCCACGAGTACCTCACCTGCGACCGCCCCGGCGAGTTCGAGCATCGCCCGGGAGTGCAGGAGAACCTCGACGCGCTCTTCATCGAGGACCACGCCGACGGCGGCTCCAGGCACGACAAGTTCGAGCGCGACGCCCGCCTGCTCAGCGCGGAACTCGAGCGGGACCCGTCCAACACCCGGACGGTCTTCTACCTCGCCCAGACGATGCGCGACATGGGCGACACCAAGGAGGCGATCCGGCTCTACGAACACCGGGCCGAAATGGGCGGCTGGGCCGAGGAGGTCTACTGCTCCCTGCTCCAGGTCGGCGTCCTGACCGCCGACTCCGGGGACTGGCCGACAGCCATGGACGCCCTCACCCGTGCCTGGGAGTCGCGGCCGGGCCGCCTGGAGGCCTGTTACGAACTGGCCTCCAGGCTGCGGCTGCTGGGCCGCCACCACGCCGCCCACGCGATCACCTCGGCCGTCCTGGACCGGCCCGCCCCGGACGACCTGCTGTTCATGCACCCGTGGGTCTACCGGTGGGGGCTGCTCTTCGAGCACTCCATCACCGCGTACTGGATCGGCGACATGGAGGCCTCGCTGCACGCCTGCGACCGGCTGCTGGCCCTGCCCGACCTGCCGGAGCCGTACCGGCGCCAGACGGAGACCAACCGCGGCTACGCCCTGGCCCGCAGCGGTTCCTCCATCCCCGTTTCACGTGAAACATCGAAGCGCAGGGCGAAGGCCTAGCCGGCGGCGCGCTCCCCCAGGGGCCGGCGGCGCAGCGCGGCATCGGCGAGGGCCGGCGGAAGCCAGACCCCATCGGGCCGGTACAGGTTCGTCCCGGGCGGCACGATCGCGTCGATCCGGTCGAGCGCGGCATCGTCGAGCACCAAGGAGGCGCCCTTGAGGAGCGATTCCAGCTGGTCCATGGTCCGCGGGCCGATGATCACCGATGTGACGGCGGGGTGCGCGACGGGGAAGGCGACGGCCAGCTCCGGCAGGGTGCAGCCGATCCCGTCGGCGAGCTCGACGAGCTGCTCCACGGCCTCCAGCTTGGCGACGTTGCCGGGAATCGCCGGGTCGAAGCGCGCCGGTGTCAGCGCGGCCCGGCCCGAGGTCAGGTCGATCGGCCCGCCGAGGCGGTACTTGCCGCTCAGGAAGCCCGAGGCGAGCGGGCTCCAGGTGAGCACCCCCATCCCGTACCGCTGGGCCACGGGCAGGACGTCGGCCTCGATCCCGCGCGCGAGGATCGAGTACGGCGGCTGCTCGGTCCGGAACCGCGCAAGGGCTCGCCGCTCGGCGGTGTGGTGCGCCTCGACGATCTCCTCTGCGGGGAAGGTCGAGCAGCCGAAGGCCCGTATCTTGCCGGCCCGCACCAGGTCGCCGAGGACGGACAGGGTCTCCTCGACGTCCGTCGTGTGGTCGGGCCGGTGCACCTGGTAGAGGTCGATCCAGTCGGTGTCCAGCCGCCGCAGGCTGTCCTCCACCGCGCGCACGATCCAGCGCCGCGAGTTGCCGCTGCGGTTGCGCCCCTCGCCCATCCGGAAGTGCACCTTGGTGGCGAGCACGACATCGTCACGCCGCCCCTTGAGGGCCTTGCCGACGATCACCTCGGACTCGCCCGCTGAGTACATGTCCGCCGTGTCGACGAAGTTGATCCCCCGGTCGAGCGCGGCATGGACGATCCGCACGCAGTCGTCGTGGTCCGGGTTGCCGACCGCCCCGAACATCATGGTCCCCAGACAGTGCGTACTGACTTCCATGCCGGTCCGGCCCAGGCTGCGGTATCTCATGGTCATGGGCCCGCACTCTAGGAGTTGGAGCGCACTCCAGCGCAAGGCCCTTTCCACGGCGACGGGTTCACCGCCGGTGCAGGACCGGACGGCGCTCCGGGGAAGCCCCCTCTACCTCCCCGGAGCGGTGCGCCCGCGGCGCTGCGGTCAGTCCGCCAGCGGGAGGTAGACCCGGTTGCCGCTCGCAGCGAACTCGGCGGACTTCTCCGCCATGCCCGCCTCGATCTCCTCGGCCTTCAGGTCGCCGCCGTGCTCGCGGCGGATGTCCTGGGAGATCTTCATCGAGCAGAACTTCGGACCGCACATGGAGCAGAAGTGCGCGGTCTTCGCCGGCTCGGCCGGAAGCGTCTCGTCGTGGAACTCGCGGGCCGTGTCCGGGTCGAGGGCCAGGTTGAACTGGTCCTCCCAGCGGAACTCGAACCGCGCGTCCGACAGGGCGTCGTCCCACTCCTGGGCGCCCGGGTGGCCCTTGGCCAGGTCCGCCGCGTGGGCCGCGATCTTGTACGTGATGACGCCGGTCTTCACGTCGTCGCGGTTGGGCAGGCCCAGGTGCTCCTTGGGGGTCACGTAGCAGAGCATCGCGGTGCCCCACCAGGCGATCATCGCGGCGCCGATGCCGGAGGTGATGTGGTCGTAAGCCGGGGCGACGTCGGTGGTGAGCGGGCCCAGCGTGTAGAACGGGGCCTCCTCGCAGATCTCCTGCTGGAGGTCGATGTTCTCCTTGATCTTGTGCATCGGGACGTGGCCCGGGCCCTCGATCATCGTCTGGACGTTGTGCCGCTTGGCGATCGTGTTCAGCTCGCCCAGCGTCTTCAGCTCCGCGAACTGCGCCGCGTCGTTGGCGTCCGCGATCGAGCCGGGGCGCAGGCCGTCACCCAGCGAGTACGTCACGTCGTACGTCGCGAGGATCTCGCAGAGCTCCTCGAAGTTCGTGTAGAGGAAGTTCTCCTTGTGGTGCGCCAGGCACCAGGCGGCCATGATCGAGCCGCCGCGCGAGACGATGCCCGTCTTGCGGCGGGCGGTCAGCGGCACGTACGGCAGCAGCACACCGGCGTGGACCGTCATGTAGTCGACGCCCTGCTCGGCCTGCTCGATGACCGTGTCCTTGTAGATCTCCCAGGTCAGCTCCTCGGCCTTGCCGTCGACCTTCTCCAGCGCCTGGTAGAGCGGCACGGTGCCGATGGGCACGGGGGAGTTGCGCAGCACCCACTCGCGGGTGGTGTGGATGTTGCGGCCGGTGGAGAGGTCCATGACCGTGTCGGCGCCCCAGCGGGTGGCCCAGGTCATCTTCTCCACCTCCTCCTCGATGGAGGAGGTCACGGCGGAGTTGCCGATGTTGGCGTTGACCTTCACCAGGAACTTCTTGCCGATGATCATCGGCTCGATCTCCGGGTGGTTCACATTGGCCGGCAGCACCGCGCGGCCTGCGGCGATCTCCTCGCGGACGACCTCGGGGGAGACGTTCTCGCGGATCGCGACGTACTCCATCTCCGGGGTGATCTCACCGCGGCGGGCGTACGCGAGCTGCGTGACGGCCTGGCCGTCACGGCCGCGGCGCGGCAGGCGCGGGCGGCCCGGGAAGACCGCGTCGAGGTTCTTGAGGCCACCGCGCGGCGAGGTGTGCTTGATGCCGTCATCCTCGGGGCGCACCGGGCGGCCCGCGTACTCCTCGGTGTCGCCGCGGCCGATGATCCAGTTCTCGCGCAGCGGCGGCAGGCCGCGGCGCACGTCGGTCTCGATCTGCGGGTCGGTGTACGGCCCGGACGTGTCGTAGAGCGTGACGTCCTTGCCGTTGGTGAGGTGGACCTGGCGAACCGGCACCCGGATGTCGGGGCGGGAGCCCGCCACGTAGCCCTTGTGCCAGCCCGGCTGGCGCTCGGTCTCGCCCTCGGCGTCCTGGCCGACGGCAGGCGTGCGTGCGTCCTGAATGGTCATGAGACCTGATCTCCCTACGCCGGCATTACCCGGTAACAGGTTCGGCGGTCGACGCAGCCTCTTCCCCCACGCGTGCCGTGCGCGCGTACGGTGATCAGCGTCCTCTCAGCCCGGTGCTCCGAGCTCCCGCGTTGTGCAAAGGTGCCCCCACGCTAGCGTCATCTGTGGCGTGCTGAACAGTGGGCCCCCTCATCTCTTGCGATGATCTGCCGGTGACGTCCTCGCCGCAGCCTCCGTTCAATCCCTCCGAGCCCACTGACCACGGTCGTGCCGACGGCCATGATCACGTGCCCGCGCCCGGGCATGTGAACGGGAACGGACACGGGCACGGCCACGGACATGCGCACGGCCACAGCCACGGCCACGGACCGGCGGCACCCGTCTCGATGCACCTGCGCAAGGTCATCGCGGCCGTGCTGATCCCCTTCGCCGCCGCCGTCTTCATCGGCATGGCGGTGCTCTGGCCGGGCGGCGCCCCGTCCCACGAGCGCTCCGGCGTGGGGTTCGACCGCCAGACCCAGCAGGGCAAGGTCGTCGCCCTCGAAAATGTCGACTGCAAATCGGTGAACGCCTCTCAGGTGCCGCCCACCGGCAGCACCGCGACCCCGGAGGGCCGCGAGGCGGTGGCCTCGCAGACGGGCGAGTGCAAGAAGGCGACGATCGAGGTCGGCACCGGACCGGACAAGGGCCGCACCTTCTTCGAGATCGTCCAGCCGGGCGCCCCGCGGCAGTTGGCCGACGGCCAGGAGGTCGTCGTCGCGTACGCACCGGACGCACCCCGGGACCTGCAGTACTCCGTGATCGACGTGAACCGCAAGCTGCCGCTGGCGCTGCTCGCCGGCCTGTTCGCGGTGGCGGTGGTCGTCGTCGGACGGATGCGCGGCATGTTCGCGCTGATCGCCCTGGCCGTCAGCTTCGTCGTGCTGACCCTGTTCATCCTGCCGGCGATCCTGCAGGGCTCGAACCCCCTGGTCGTCGCGGTCATCGGGGCGAGCGCCATCATGCTGATCGCGCTCTACATGTGCCACGGGCTGACCGCCCGCACCTCCGTCGCGGTGCTCGGTACGCTCGTCTCGCTGCTGCTGATCGGGCTGCTGGGCTCGCTGTTCATCGACTGGGCGTTCCTCAGCGGCAACACCGACGACAACACGGGGCTGATCCACGGGCTCTACCCGGGCATCGACATGAGCGGCCTGCTGCTCGCGGGCGTCATCATCGGATCGCTCGGTGTGCTCGACGACGTGACGGTCACCCAGACCTCGGCGGTCTGGGAACTGCACCAGGCGGACCCGACGATGGGGCCGCGGGCCCTGTACCGGGCGGCCATCCGCATCGGCCGCGACCACATCGCCTCGGTCGTCAACACACTGGTGTTGGCCTACGCCGGCGCGGCACTGCCCTTGCTACTGCTGTTCTCGATCGCGAACAGCAGCATGGGTTCGGTGGCCAACAGCGAGCTGGTCGCGGAGGAGATCGTCCGGACCCTCGTGGGCTCGATCGGACTCGTGGCCTCCGTGCCGGTGACGACGGTGCTGGCCGCGCTGGTGGTGTCCGCCGACCGGCCCGGGACCCCGGCCGGAGCGACCACGGCCGGTCCGGCGCGCGGCGGGCGGGGCCGACGGCGGCGCAAGCGCTGACCCTGATCAGCCCGCGTTCTGCTCGTTCTGCCGCGCCTCGGCCAGGATCCGGTCGAGCGCCTCGTCGAGGCTCCCCTCGAAGTCGCCGAGGCTGCGCTCCTGGCCGAGTGGAACGAGCCGGTCGGTGCGGTCGAGGAAGGCGACGAGCGGGGCCGCGCCGGCCCGGAACAGGGCCCGGTCGCCGCCGACCTGGAGCCGGATGTGCACGTCGGACAGTTCCTCGGGGGAGGTCGGTGCGATGTGCACGTCGCCGTCGCCGCACGGCTTGTTGATGCCGTCGAGGAGGAGCTCCCTGCCGAACGCCCAGGTCACGGGCGCATCTCCCGGAAGGTGGAAGGTCAGGCGGACCGCGTAGGGGTCACGGGCGTCGTACCGGAGCTCCACCGGGATCCGGAACGAGAGCTCCTCGGAAACGAGGAAGCTCATCATGACCTCTGCCTGCACCGACTCGCGCATTGCCTACCCCGCTGTTGTGGAAGTGGCCAGGAATGACCCCCCAAGACCCTCTTGACAAGAGTGGTGTAAGCGCTGGCGGATCACAAGGAGTGAGTTTTCAGATACTGATAGAGAAGGAGAGGGTACTCAACAGCGCGCCTACTTCACTCCGTAGTCGATCGACTACACACGGCAATCGGGCTTCCTGGTGCAAGGGGAGAGAAATGGCCATTGTGGCCGCGGTGTCCCCGGCCGTGATCGGGATGGCCGCGCAGACCGTGCCCAGCGCGTACTCCTGATGCTCCGTCACGGGCTGCATCCGCCCCAGGGAGGCGATCCGGGCCTCCAGGGCGCGCTGGTCCCGCACGGTGTAGGCGGTGATGGCCTCGACCGGATGGCGGTCGTAGTAATCCTTGCGCGTCGCCTCGTCGAGCTGCGCCAGCAGGCACTGGCCGATCGCGTGCGCGTGGCCCGTCGCACGGAAGTCGGCCCATTCCTCCACGGCCGGATCGGCCGGGGTGTCCGAGACGCCCACGACCTCGATCTCACCCTCGCGGAACACCGCGAAGTAGACGGGTGCCCCGACGGCGTCGCGGAAGTGGGCGAGGGAGTCGAGGATCATGCTGCGACGTTTCTGCTGCAATCCCCCGCCCGCCAGCCGCCCGGCGGCGGCCCCGAGCACGAAGACCCCGCTCTCGCGGCGTAGATATCCCTCGTGCGTGAGGGTGCGCAGCAGGTGGTACGCGGTGGGGAGCGGGACCCCGGCCTCGCGGGCGAGCTGTTTCGCGGGCGCTCCGCCGCTGTGGGACCCCGCGGCTTCGAGCAGCCTCAACGCCCGCTGGACCGAACCGATCAGTGTCGGCACACCGGCATTGTGAACCGAAGACAAAAGCACACCCCCAGGCGTGGCGGCGGGCTTCGGGCACCCGCCCTGCGGGGGCCGCCCCCGCACATGCCGTGGGTCCCCTGGGGTCGCACTCGGCCGTGCTCGGTAGAGCCGCGTTCACGGCGGCATTACCGGTGCTCAGGCCAAGGGAACGGCATAGATTGCCACTGTATCGGCCGATTCCCGCACCGTGAGCGGTTCAGCGGCCGGCGTTCCCCCACCCGGGTGAGTCCGGGAAGTGCCCGGACCGGGCCCGCGCCGCCCGTCCCGCCCGGCCTACCACTTGTCGTACGAGGACTTCGTGCTGCTCCCGCTGCTCCCGGCGAACTTCTTCACCAGGAAGACCAGACCGCCGACCAGGGCGACGAAGAGCAGCAGCTTGAAGACGAACCCGATCAGGGCACCGAGGATGCTCGTGATGACGCCGCCGAAGACGAAGACCACCAGAAGCGGGATCGCAACCCACTTCACCCACCAGGGCATGCCTGCGAACGTCTCCCGGATACCGTCCATGTCCTCGACCTCTTCTCGCTCGGGTAGCGCTCGGATCGCGCTCGATCGCGCTCGTGGCGCGTCTTCCTGCTTCCGATGCTAGGAGGCCGCGCCCGGCAGCGGGGGCCCGCAAGCCCCCGCCCTCCCCTGATCCGCCCCCTAGGGGGACCGGGCCACGGACCCTCAGCCGGCGGGCCCGTCAGGCCTCCGGCGGGGAGAACACCACCAGGACCTTCAGGTCCTCGGTGATGTGGTGGAACTTGTGCGGCACTCCGGCCGGGACGTAGACGACGCTGCCGCGGGCCACCGTCGTCGTCTCCTCCCCGACCGTGATCGACGCACGGCCGCTCACGACGAAGTACACCTCGTCCTGGCGGTGCGGCTGCTGCGGGTCGCTCTGGCCGGCATCGAGCGCGTACAGCCCGACCGACATGTTCCGCTCATGCAGGAACTGCAGGTAGGCGCCGTCGTTCGCGAGCCGCTCCGCCTCGAGCTCGTCCAGCCGGAAGGCCTTCATCTTCGTTGTGCCCCTCGTGTTCTCGCGGTCCCGGGCATCCGCTGATCTGCTGATGTCCCACCGGGATCTTCTCTGCCACGATCAGACACATGACCAATTTCGTAGTCAAGACGCTCGCCAATGCGGCGGCTCTGGCCGTCGCCATCTGGCTCCTCGCCGGCATCACGCTCGACGACCAGGCACCGCTGGGGCGCCGGGCCCTGACGCTGATCCTCGTCGCGCTGGTCTTCGGCCTGGTCAACATCCTCGTCAAGCCGATCGTGAAGCTCTTCTCCCTGCCGCTGTTCATCCTCACCCTGGGCCTGTTCACCCTCGTCGTGAACGCCCTGATGCTGCTGCTGACGTCCTGGCTGGCCAAGCAGCTCGAGCTCAGCTTCCACGTCGACGGCTTCTGGACCGCCGTCCTCGGCGGCCTGATCATCTCCGTTGTCTCCTGGGCCGTGAACCTGGCCCTGCCCGACAAGAGCTGAGCGGCCGGCCGTGTACCGCGTGTGCTTCGTCTGCACCGGCAACATCTGCCGCTCCCCCATGGCCGAGTCCGTCTTCCGCGCCCACCTCGTCGAGGCCGGCCTCGACGGCCTGGTCGAGGTGGACAGCGCCGGCACCGGCGGCTGGCACGAGGGGGACCGGGCCGATCCCCGCACCGTCCTGGTCCTGGAGGCCGCCGGGTACGAACAGGACCACCGCGCCCGGCAGTTCCGGGCCTCCTGGTTCGCCGCCCTCGACCTCGTGATCGCCCTCGACGCGGGCCACCTGCGGGATCTGCGGAAGCTCGCGCCCACCCCCGAGGACGCCGCCAAGGTCCGCCTGCTGCGGTCATACGACCAGGCGGCCACGGCCCCGGAGGCCGACGTACCGGATCCCTACTACGGCTCCCTCGACGGGTTCGAGGAGTGCCTGCGGCTCGTCGAGGCGGCCAGCCGGGGCCTGCTGGACGCCGTACGCGAGGCCCTGAAGGAGCACACCGCATGACCGACGACCGCGAACCCGCCGCCGCGGCGGGCGCAGCCGAGACCCCCCCGGACGCCGCGCCCTTCGCCATAGGCGAGGGCACCCGGGCCGTGCGGGCCGGACTGCCGGCCCCCGTCAAGAACGAACCGCCCCTGCCCGGACCGGTCTTCGCCGCCCACTTCCACCTCCCGGGCGACGTCGAGGGCCCGTACACCTACGGCCGGGACACCAACCCGACCTGGACGCTGCTGGAGCGGGCCATCGGGGAGATCGAGGCCCCCGGCCGCGACGGCGTGGACACGGTGGTCTTCGCCTCCGGCATGGCCGCCGTCTCCGCCGTCCTGCTGTCCCAGGCGCGCACCGGGGACACCGTCGTCCTCCCCGACGACGGCTACCAGGCCCTGCCGCTGCTGCGGGAGCAGCTGGAGGCGTACGGGATCCGCGTGCGCACCGCCCCGACCGGCGGCGACGCCCAGCTCGGCGTCCTCGGCGGCGCCCGGCTGCTGTGGATCGAGACCCCGTCCAACCCCGGCCTCGACGTGTGCGACATCCGGCGCCTGGCCGAGGCCGCGCACGCCGAAGGCGCCCTGGTCGCCGTCGACAACACCCTCGCCACGCCGCTCGGGCAACGGCCGCTGGAACTCGGCGCGGACTTCTCCGTGGCCAGCGGCACCAAGGGCCTGACCGGCCACGGCGACCTGCTGCTCGGCTACGTCGTCTGCCGCGACCCGGAGCTCGCCGCGGGCATCCGCCGCTGGCGCAAGATCATCGGGGCCATCCCGGGCCCCATGGAGGCCTGGCTCGCCCACCGCTCCCTGGCCACCCTCCAGCTGCGCGCCCGGCGCCAGTGGGCCAATGCCCTGGCCGTCGCGGAGGCGCTCGCGGGCCGCGGCGAGGTGGCCGGGCTGCGCTACCCGGGCCTGCCCGGGGACCCGTCCCATCCGACGGCCGCCCGGCAGATGCAGGGCTTCGGCTCCGTGGTCTCCTTCACGCTGCCCGACCGCGCACACGCCGAGCGCTTCCTCGCCGCGCTGCACCTGGTCGAGGACGCCACCAGCTTCGGCGGCGTACGGTCCACCGCCGAGCGGCGCGGACGGTGGGGCGGCGACCCGGTCCCGGAGGGCTTCATCCGGTTCTCCGCCGGGGCCGAGGATCCCGAGGACCTGGTCGCGGACGTGCTGCGCGCCCTGGACTCCGCGGGCGCAGGCGCCGCCTGAACCGGAGCCGCCCGCGCGAGGGCGGTCCGAGCCTCCCCCCTAGTGGCTCGGACCGCCTCGGGTTCCCGCGCGAAGAACCACGCGGTCAAGGCTAATTGACTCTGCGTCAGAGTCCAATCACGGTAACGACAGGGGCCTATCGACATATTTATAGTTGAAGGCCCCCACGGAGAGGGGCCCTCATGGACCTGGCCCTGCTGCGCACCTTCGTCGCCGTGCACCGGGCCGGCTCGTTCACCCGGGCCGCGGCCCTCCTCGGGCTGTCCCAGCCGGCCGTCACCTCACAGATCCGCACCCTCGAACGCCAGCTCGGGCGGCCCCTGTTCCACCGGCGGGCCCGCGGGGTCACCCCCACCGCCGTGGGCGACGAGCTCGCCCACAAGGCCGCCCCGCACCTCGACGCCCTGCTCCAGATCACCGAGGCCGAGCGAGAGGCGGCCGGCGCCTCGCGCACCCTGCACCTCGCCGGTCCCCCCGAATTCCTGTGCCTGCGCGTCCTGCCGGCGCTCGCTCCCCTCGTCGGCCAGGGCCACACCCTGCGGACCGCCCTGCAGACCGGCGCCGAGGAGACCCTCGACGGGCTCGCCGCCGGCCACCACGACCTCGTCGTGACCACCGCCCGCCCGCGCGGCGGGCTCTTCGCCACCACCGCCCTGTGCGACGAGGAGCACGTGCTGGTCGCCGCGCCCTACTGGGCGGCCCTGGTCGACCCGGACCGGCTGCGCGACAAGGACCCCGCCGCGCTCGACGGCATTCCGCTCGTCGAGGTGCACGAGAGCCTGCCGCTCGTCACCCGCTACTGGGCGTCCGTCTTCGAGACCCGCCTCGAGGCCCGTCCCGAGACCCGGCCCGATGCCGCCACCGTGGTCGTCCCCGACCTGCGGGCCGTGCTCGCCTGCGTCCGGGCCGGCGCGGGGCTCGCCGTCCTGCCCCGCTACCTGTGCCAGGAGGCCCTCGACCACGGGCACGTCGTCGCCCTGCTTGAGCCGCCCGTCCCGCCGCTGCGCACCTGGTTCCTCGTGGTGCGCACCGGGAGCCTGGCCCTGGCCCACCTGGCCCGTGCCCACGAGCGGCTGCTGCGCGCCGCGGCGCAGTGGTGAGCATTCCGGTTTCGGACCGCGGCGCGTTTCGGAAGGGGAGTCCTGGGCCACTCTTCTCCCATGACCGAACGTCCTGTGGTCAAACGCACCGCCCGCGCGATCCTGCTCGACGGTGACGACCTGATCCTCATCAAGCGCACCAAGCCCGGCGTCGACCCGTACTGGCTCACCCCCGGCGGCGGGGTCGAGCCCACGGACGCCACCGTCGTCGAGGCCCTCCACCGGGAGGTCCACGAGGAACTCGGCGCGAAGATCACCGATGTGGTGCCCTGCTTCGTCGACACCGTCGAGCACATCGCCGACGGGGGAGTGACCGGAGTGAAGGTGCAGCACTTCTTCGTCTGCCGCCTCGCGTCGATGGACCCCAGCCAGCGGCACGGTCCCGAGGTCGACGAGCCAGAGGGCGAGTACGAGATCGTCCGCGTGCCGTTCAGCCGGGTGGGCATCGCCGCCGTCCACCTCGTCCCGCTGTCGCTGCGCCACTACCTGGACGGCAACATCGAGGGTGTGCGCGCCATGCACGCGCCCGACCTGGGCTGAGCCCCCGGCCGAACGGGCCGCCGGCGTCAGCCGGCGGCGCCCACCAGCTCCTCCACCGCGTCGTAGCGGATCCGCTCCCGCGGGATCCCGATCCGCTTGAGCTCGTCCACACCGCTGCGGATCATCGCCGGCGGGCCCGAGATGAAGGCGTCGTACGAGCTCCACGGCCCGTGCTCACCGACCGCCTGGGGCAGCTGCCCCGCCAGCCCCTCGCCGATCACCGGGCGTACCGAGAGCCACGGGTGCGAGCGCTGGAGCCCCAGCAGGGTGTCCTTGTCGTACAGGTCGCCGTCGGTGCGCGCGCCGAAGAACACCTCCACGGGACGGCGTTCGCCGTGCTCGGCCACGTCCTCGATCAGGGCCTTGATGGGGGCGATGCCGGTCCCGCCGCCCAGGCACAGCATCCCGTTGTCGGTGCTGTGGTCCACCACCATCGAACCGGCCGGCGGCCCCAGCCGCAGCACGTCGCCGGGGCGGGCGTGGCGGACCAGGGCATTGGAGACCCAGCCCGCCGGCACGGCCTTGACGTGGAAGGTGAGCAGGCCGTCGGCGCGCGGGGCCGAGGCGAAGGAGTAGTGCCGCCACACCCGCGGCCACCAGGGGGTCTCCAGGCTCGTGTACTGGCCCGCCAGAAAGGCGTACGGCTGGTCCGGGCGGACGGTGATCACCGCGATGTCCGGGGTGCGCAGGTCGTGCGACACCACCTCCGCATGCCACCACGCCGGCGCCCTCTGCTCGTCCTCGGCCGCGGCGTCGATCATGATCTGGGAGATCGCCGTGTACGCCCGCACCCATGCGGCCTGCGTCTCGGGCCCCCACGTGTGCTCGGCGTACCGGGTGAGCGCCTCGATCAGGGCCTCGCCCACCACCGGGTAGTGCTGCGCCACCGTGCCGTACTTGCGGTGCCCGGTGCCCAGCCGCCGCAGGTACGGCACGAGCACGTCCGGGTTGTCGATGTGCTCGGCGGCGGTCAGCAGTGCCTTCAGCAGCCGGTCGCGCTGCGCGTCCATCGCGGCGGGGAACATGCCGCGTACTTCGGGGTGACCCGTGAACACCAGGGCGTAGAAGTACGAGGTGACCTTGTCGGCGACGGGTGCGATCTCCTCGAGCGTCCGGCGGATGAGCACCGCATCGGGGGAGGGCTCTGCCGGTCCGCCCCCGGACGGTATCCGGGCCGTCGCTCTGGCCGATCTGGTGGGCGGAGCGTCCATGCGGTGCCTCGCTTCGGGCATCTCGGTCGGTAAGCACGCCACGGCCTCAGAATCCGTGGTTCCGGGGCTCACAGCCTGCCAGCCGACCCAACGGCCCGCGGGGGAATGCAGAAAGTCCGCGTTTCGAACCCACTTTCCTCCTAAGATGCCTCAACTCCCGGGCGTGCCGCGGGCACCAGCTGGTATGCGTCGCGCAGGTCGCGCCCCTCGTACACATGGGTCGCGCACTCCACCAGAGCGGGCCGTGCGTTGACCGCCACCGACACCCCCACCGCTTCGAAGAGCACCGCGTCGGTCGCGGAATCCGCGTACGCGACACAGTCGGCCCTGGTCACCCCGAACCGGGTGCACAGCCGGTCCGCGACCGTGACCTTGTCCTTCGGCGTCAGGATCCCGCTCACGTCCACCGGCCGGGTGAACGGAACCTCCGGGAAGACCGAGCCGTGGGCGGCGTGCGCGCCCCACTCCAGCAACAGCTCGACGAAGAACGACGGCGACAGCGAGATCACCGCGCAGTAGTCCCCCTGCTCCCGGATCTCCTGCCACACGTCGCGGATGCCCGCCAGCCAGGGAGATCCGTCGAACGCAGCCCGGACGTGTGCGGGCGTCAGCTCCGCCCACAGGGCGTGCACCGCCACGGAGAACTGCTGCGGGCCGATCTTCCGGGCCCCGAACGCCCGCTCCAGCTCGGCGATCTCCGCATCGAGGCCGAGCTGCCGGGAGATCTCCGCCGGCGCCGCCGAGCCGTACATCAGAGTGCCGTCGAGGTCGAAGAGGTGCAGACGCGTCATGGCAGTCGAGGCTATCCCGCCCGATGTTTCCCCGGAGGCACCCCCCAGCGGTAGTTGGGGAACAGCGGGCGGGGGACAGCGGGCGGCGTTTCACGTGAAACATTCGGCGGTGGGTCGCCGAACATCCGCCGAATTCCCCTGGACGCCCCCCACTCGGTGATCCAATCTGGGCCGGTGACACCACCACACCTCACCGACCTGCCGATCCGTGCGCTGACGGTGGAAGACCTCCGCCACTGCGCCGACCTGTCCGAAGACCGCGGGTGGCCGCGCGAGGACCACAAGTGGGGGCTCCTCCTCGCCGCCGGCAACGGCTACGGCATCGATGCCCCCGACGGGCTCGGGCTCGCCGCCGCCTGCGTCGTCACCTCCTACGGCTACCCGCACGCCGGTCCGGAGCTGGCCGCCATCGGGATGGTCCTCGTCGCCGCGCGATACGCCCGCCAGGGCCTGGGCCGCCGCCTGATGACGCACGTGTGCGACGACGTGCTCAAGGGCGTCCCGCTCACCCTCCATGCCACGCCGAACGGCCGGCCCCTCTACGAGGAACTCGGCTTCGACACCACCGGCAGGGCCGAGATGCTGCTCGGCTCCTTCCGCCCCGATCCGGCGCCGGAGGCGGACACCGTCGAGGTCCGGCCCGCGACCGCCGAGGACATCCCGCGGATCCTCCGCCTGGACACCGAAGTCTTCGGTACCGACCGCACCCACATGATCACCCGGCTCCCCGCCTTCGCGGACCGGCTGCTCGTCGCCGAGGACGCCGCGGGCGACCTCACCGGGTACGCCGCGATCTGGCCCAACATGGAAACCCATGTCATCGGCCCGCTGATCGCCCGGGACTCCGCGGGCGCCCGGGCGCTCGTCACCGCGCTCGCCGCCGCCACCGACCGGCCCCTGCGCACCGACATCGACGTACGCCACGAGGAGCTGGTGGCCTGGCTGAAGGAGCGCGGCCTGGAGTCCGTCGCCTTCAACTCCGTCATGACCCGAGGCCTCCCCGGCCTGCCCGGCGACTGGACCCGCCGCTGGGCTCCGCTCACCGTGGCCGCCGGCTGAGAAAGGAGCAGTCCCGCGTCCCACATCGGGTTCATGCTCGCGCTCTGAGCGCCGCGCGGAAGGCCGGGCCGCTGCCGCGGGCCCGGCCTACGATCGGGAGGATGAGCGCCCGCCTCCCCCTGGTCACCACCGCCGACCGCCGCCACCGGCTCGGCCGCAGGCACCGCTTGGCTCCCTCGGCGCATGCGGCCACTGTCGTCGAGGCCGCCGACGCCGTCGTCGCCCTGCACGCCACCGACGCCGCGACCGTGTTCCTCTCCGTCCGGGCCCGGCTCGGCGCAGGCGGCCCCGAGGCCGTCGAGCAGGCCCTGTACGAGGACGTCAGCCTGGTCCGGCTGCTCAGCATGCGCAACACGCTCTTCGCCGTGTCCGCCGAACTCGCCCCGTACGTCGATGCCTCGACCGCCCGCGGCATCGCGGCCAAGGAGCGGCGGACCTTCCTCAAGCGCCTCGCGGAGGACGGCCAGGGCCTCGATGCCGACTGGCTCGCCCGGGTGGAGGCCGCCGCGCTCGACGCGCTCGACTCCCTCGGCCCCGCCACCGGCAGCCGGCTCTCCGCTGCCGTGCCCGAGCTGCGCCGGAAGATCACCGTCGGCCGGGGCCGGGCGTACGAGGCCGAGACCGGCGTCGCCACCCGCGTCATCCGGCTCCTGGCCGCCGACGGAAGGATCCGCCGCGACCGCCCGCTCGGCTCCTGGACCTCCAGCCAGTTCCACTGGGTGCACACCGAGCCCTGGCCCGCCGTGGCCGCCGGCGAGGCACGGGCGGAGCTCGCCCGGCGCTGGCTGACGGCGTACGGGCCGGGCACCGCTGCCGACCTCAAGTGGTGGACCGGGTGGACCCTCACCGATGTCCGCAAGGCGCTGGCGGCCGTAGGCCCCGAGGAGGTCCGCCTCGACGACGGCACGACCGCGCTGGTCGCCCCGGGGGACACCGGCGGCGAGCCCGCCCCGGAGCCGTGGGCCGCGCTGCTGCCCGGCCTCGACCCCAGCGCCATGGGGTGGTCCGACCGCGCCTTCCACCTCGACCCCGCCCACCGGCCGGCGCTCTTCGACTACGCCGGCAACATCGGTCCGACCGTCTGGTGGAACGGCGAGATCGTCGGCGGCTGGGCCCAGCGGGCCGACGGCGAGATCGTCTGGCGGATGCTGGCCGACCGCGGCCGCGACGCCGGGGAGGCGGTCGCCGCCGAGGCCGGCCGGCTCGCCCGCTGGCTGGGCCCGGCCCGTGTCACCCCGCGGTTCAGGACCCCGCTGGAGCGTGAACTCTCCGCGTAGGAGGCGGGAGCAGGAAGGCCGGCTGCGGCTCAGCCAATGCCCCGCCAACCCTCGGGGTCCACCCCGCCGGGCACCGGGGCCTGCGGGTCGTAGGGCTCCCGGGTGAACACGAACGACGCCAGGTCGAGGTGGCTCACCGTGCCGTCGGGCCGGCGCACCGCGCGCAGCGTCTCCCCCGCGTAGTAGCCGGACAGGCCCAGCCAGGTGCCGTCCGGCTGCGCGCGGAACGCCGCCGAACGGCCGGGCGCGCCCACCGGGCCCAGTTCGAGCCGCCCGTCCGACGCCAGCCGCAGCACGTGGGCGGCCGTTCCCCAGTACCAGGGCCCGCACAGTTCCAGGGCGACCGGCTCCGCCTCGGTGAACGGCTTCCACGGCGCCGGGAAGCGGGGCTCCGCATCGGCCACGATGCCCACCAGGTCGGCGGCGACCGTCGCGGCCGGCAGCCCCGACGTGCAGTTGGCCAGGACCACCGCCGCCACGTCGTCCGCCTCGCTCGTCCACAGGCCCGCGACGAACCCCGGCAGCGAGCCGCTGTGGCCCGCGAGCCGGCGCCCGCGGCTCTCGGTCAGCTGCAGCCCGAGCCCGTACCCGAACTCCGCCAGCCCGCGTTCCGGGGGCGCCGCGGAGGTGGCCATCTCCCGGACCGTGCCCGCGCCGAGCACGCGCTCGTCGCCGTGCATCAGGAACCGGGCGAACGCCGACAGGTCCCGCGTCGTGGACCACAGCTGCCCGGCGGGGGCCATCAGGCCCAGGTCCTGCAGCGGTTCGGGCATCATCACATCGGCCCACGGGTGGACGGCCCAGCCGCCCGCGTGCGGGGCCTGCGGCTGCGCGGACGTGCG
Organism: Streptomyces sp. NPDC046876; assembly: GCF_040645035.1. Taxonomy (NCBI): domain Bacteria; kingdom Bacillati; phylum Actinomycetota; class Actinomycetes; order Kitasatosporales; family Streptomycetaceae; genus Streptomyces; species Streptomyces sp. NPDC046876. Next base: position 107,066 of record NZ_JBEYXK010000004.1, read on the forward strand.
CTCCAGCCCCAGCGGCTCGAGCACCTCCTCGCGCAGCACCTCTTCCCAGGGCCTGCCGCGCACGGCCTCGACGAGCGAACCCAGCAGGGTGTAGCCGGGGTTGGAGTAGTGGTGGCGCCTGCCCGGCTCGAACACGAACGGCTGCCCGCCCAGGACGTCGGCGAGTTCGGGGCGCGAGGACCCCGGAGTGCGCTCCCACCACTCGCCCGGCGTCTCCGCGGCCAACCCGCCGGAGTGGGCCAGCAGCTGTCCGACGGTGACCTCGCCGGCTCCCGTGCCCGGCAGGTGCTTCTCCAGCGGGTCCCCGAGCGCCAGCAGTCCCTCGTCGCGCAGCCGCATCACCAGGACGGCAGTGAACGTCTTGCTGATCGACCCGATCCGGTACTGCACGCTCCCGTCCGGACCGTGGCCCTCGACCGAGGTCCGGGACCCCTCCCAGACCAGCGCCCCGCCGCGCGAGACGGCGGCGACCACCGACGGCGCCCGCCCCTCGCTCTGTGCGACGGCGATCCGGTGGCGCAGGGCGCGCCGGGTGGAGGGCAGCAGTTCCACGTCTTCATCCAGGGCATCCATGCCCCGGATGCTACGTGTTGGCCATGTCGACGAACCGCGAATAATGGCCCTGGAAGGCGACGGTGATCGTCGCCGTGGGGCCGTTGCGGTGCTTCGCCACGATCAGGTCGGCCTCGCCCGCGCGGGGGGACTCCTTCTCGTACGCGTCCTCGCGGTGCAGCAGGATCACCATGTCGGCGTCCTGCTCGATGGAGCCCGACTCACGCAGGTCGGAGACCATCGGCTTCTTGTCGGTGCGCTGTTCGGGGCCACGGTTCAGCTGGGACAGCGCGATCACGGGCACCTCGAGCTCCTTGGCCAGCAGCTTGAGGTTTCGGGACATGTCCGAGACCTCCTGCTGGCGGCTCTCGGGCCGGCGCGCGCCGCCCGACTGCATCAGCTGGAGGTAGTCGATGACGACGAGGGCGAGGTTGTTGCGCTGTTTGAGACGCCGGCACTTCGCCCGGATCTCCATCATCGACAGGTTGGGGGAGTCGTCGATGTACAGCGGTGCCGCGGAGACGTCCGGCATCCGGCGCGCCAGGCGGGTCCAGTCGTCGTCGGTCATCGTGCCGGAGCGCATGTGGTGCAGCGCCACGCGGGCCTCTGCGGACAGCAGGCGCATCGCGATCTCGTTGCGGCCCATCTCGAGGGAGAAGATGACGCTCGGCAGGTTGCTCTTGATGGAGCAGGCGCGGGCGAAGTCCAGCGCGAGCGTCGACTTGCCCATGGCGGGTCGGGCAGCGATGACGATCATCTGGCCCGGGTGGAGTCCGTTGGTCAGCGAGTCGAGGTCGGTGAAGCCCGTCGGGACGCCCGACATCTGGCCGCTGCGCGAGCCGATGGCCTCGATCTCGTCGAGGGCGCCCTCCATGATGTCGCCGAGCGGCAGGTAGTCCTCGGACGTCCGCTGCTCGGTGACGGCGTAGATCTCCGCCTGGGCGCTGTTGACGATCTCGTCGACGTCGCCGTCGGCCGCGTATCCCATCTGCGTGATCTTCGTGCCCGCGGCGACGAGGCGCCGCAGGACCGCCCGCTCGTGGACGATCTCCGCGTAGTACTCGGCGTTCGCCGCGGTCGGGACCGACTGGACCAGGGTGTGCAGGTACGAGGCCCCGCCGACCTTGGCGATCTCGCCCCGCCTGGTCAGCTCCGCGCCGACCGTGATCGGGTCGGCCGGCTCTCCCTTGGCGTACAGGTCGAGGATGGCCTGGTAGATGGTCTCGTGCGAGGGCCGGTAGAAGTCGTGGCCCTTGATGACCTCGACGACGTCCGCGATCGCGTCCTTGGAGAGCAGCATGCCGCCGAGCACCGACTGCTCGGCGTCGAGGTCCTGCGGCGGTACGCGCTCGAAGCCGCCGCCGTCCCAGGAGCCGCCCTCGCGGCCGCGCTCGTGCTGCTCGTCCCCACGGCCCCGGCCCTCGCCTCCACGGCGCGAGCGGGTGGGCAGACGGTCACCCGGACCGCTGTCGGCCCAGGGGTCGTCCATGGGCTCGGGCATACTCACCGGGCCGCCTCCTCCCGTCCGCGGACGCGGACCTCGCCGTGCGACTCTTTCTAGGGCACGGCTCTGACATTTGGGACACCCGAACCGGCTGTCGGCGGGTCGGGCAACGCACAACGGTAGGGCCGACGGCGACGTCAGCCAATCTTGTTATCCACAGGCTGTGTGGATGAGATGTGGACGACGGACCCCAAGCTGTGGGTAACTCGCCGGAAGCTGTGCACGGACCGGGGGACGGCGCTGTGGACAAAATCACCAGACCCGCCCCTCCACCGCACCTGACCTGCATTTTCTTTCTCCACGGCCTGTGGGGGAGAAAATTCTCGGCCACCTCTTCGAGTTCGCCTCCAACGGGGTGCCGGGGCGGCGTGAACCAGCTCATACGTAAGGATCTCAATGGCCTTGCGTCTATTACCTGTGGAAGATTAGATTGAGCGCATGACACAGGCCACCGAACCGCTGAAGGCTGCCCCGAGACGGCACGACCGCGAGATCCTCGCCCTCGCCCTCCCCGCGTTCGGCGCCCTCGTGGCCGAGCCCCTCTTCGTGTTGGCCGACAGCGCCATCGTGGGACACCTGGGCACCCCCCAGCTGGCCGGCCTCGGCATCGCCGCCGCCCTCCTCACCACAGCGGTGAGCGTTTTCGTCTTCCTCGCCTACGCGACGACCGCGGCCGTCTCCCGACGCGTCGGGGCGGGAGACCTGAAGGCCGCCATCCGCCAGGGCATGGACGGCATCTGGCTCGCCCTCCTGCTCGGCGCCGCCGTGATCGCCTTCGTCCTGCCGACGGCCCCGTGGCTGGTCACCGCCTTCGGGGCCTCCGACACCGTCGCCCCGTACGCGGTCACCTACCTGCGCATCTCCGCCCTCGGCATCCCGGCCATGCTGATGGTCCTGGCCGCCACCGGCGTCCTGCGCGGCCTCCAGGACACCCGCACGCCCCTCTACGTCGCCGTCGCCGGCTTCGCCGTCAACGCCGGCCTCAACGCCGCCCTCGTCTACGGCGCCGGCCTCGGGATCGCGGGATCCGCCTGGGGCACGGTCATCGCCCAGTGCGCCATGGCGGGCGCCTACCTCGTCGTGGTCGTCCGCGGGGCCCGCAGGCACGGAGCCTCCCTGCGCCCCGATGCGGCCGGGATCCGGGCCTGTGCCCAGGCCGGCGTGCCGCTGCTGGTCCGCACGCTGTCCCTGCGCGCCATCCTGATGATCGCGACGGCCGTGGCCGCCCGTCTCGGCGACGCGGACATCGCCGCCCACCAGATCCTGCTCTCCCTGTGGAGCCTGCTCGCCTACGCCCTCGACGCGATCGCCATCGCGGGCCAGGCCATCATCGGCCGCTACCTGGGCGCCGACGACACCGAGGGGGCCAAGGCCGCCTGCCGCCGCATGGTGCAGTGGGGCATCGCCTCCGGCGTCGTGCTCGGCCTGGCGCTGATCGCGGCGCGCCCGCTGATCGTCCCGCTCTTCACGAGCGACCCGCTCGTGGTGCACACGCTGCTGCCCGCCCTGGTGGTCGTGGCGGTCTCCCAGCCGGTGAACGGGGTGGTCTTCGTGCTCGACGGGGTCCTGATGGGCGCGGGCGACGGCCGCTACCTCGCCTGGGCCATGCTCGCGACGCTGGCCGTGTTCGCCCCCGCCGCCGTGCTCGTACCGGTCCTCGGCGGCGGGCTGACCCTGCTCTGGTGCGCCATGACCCTGATGATGCTGGTCCGCCTGGTCACCCTCCAGCTGCGCTCCCGCTCCGGCCGGTGGCTGGTCGCCGGAGCCACGCGCTGAGGGTTGCGGCCGGACGACGGCTGGGGGCTGTGTTTCACGTGAAACATGCCGCGCTTTTCACGTGAAACACGCGGTGTGTTTCACGTGAAACACGGTCCACACACCCATCGCCCCACAACGACGAAGGGCCGCACCCCAGGGGGGTGCGGCCCTTCATGCGCAGCACTTAGGCGGCGACGACCTCGACGCCCACGTTCGCGGCGACCTCGGCGTGCAGACGCACGGAGACCTGGTACGAACCGAGGGTCTTGATCGGGGCAGCCAGCTCGACGCGGCGCTTGTCGACCTTCGGACCACCGGAGGCCTCGATCGCCGTGGCGATGTCGGCCGGGGTCACGGAGCCGAAGAGGCGGCCGGCGTCACCCGAGCGGGTGGCCAGGCGGACCTTCGTGCTCTCGAGCTTGGCCTTGACCTCGTTGGCCTGCTCGATGGTCGCGATCTCGTGGATCTTGCGGGCGCGGCGGATCTGCGCCACGTCCTTCTCGCCACCCTTGGTCCAGCGGATCGCGAAACCGCGCGGGACCAGGTAGTTGCGAGCGTAACCGTCCTTGACGTCGACGACGTCGCCGGCGGCACCGAGGCCCGAGACCTCCTGGGTCAGGATGATCTTCATTAGTCGGTCACCCTTTCCTTATCGCGCGGTGGACGTGTAGGGCAGCAGCGCCATCTCACGGCTGTTCTTCACGGCCGTGGCGACGTCACGCTGGTGCTGCGTGCAGTTGCCGGTGACGCGGCGGGCACGGATCTTGCCGCGGTCGGAAATGAACTTCCGCAGCATGTTCGTGTCCTTGTAGTCCACGTACGCGGTCTTGTCCTTGCAGAACGCGCAGACCTTCTTCTTAGGCTTGCGCACAGGCGGCTTCGCCATGGTGTCTCTCCTGTGTGATCAAGAAGTGGGGATGCGAGCTTCCCTAGAAGGGGGGCTCGTCCGAGTAGCCGCCGCCGGAGTTTCCACCCCAGCCACCGCCGCCGCCCTGCTGCTGGCCGCCGGCCGGCGCGCTGGACGCCCACGGGTCGTCGGAGGGGCCTCCGCCGCCCTGCGGGGCGCCGCCGCTGGGGGCTCCGCCCCAGCCACCGCCGCCGCCCTGCTGCTGGCCGCCGCCGTACCCACCCTGGCCACCGCGACCGGTGGTCTTGGCGACCTTGGCCGTGGCGTTCTTCAGGCTGGGGCCGACTTCCTCGACGTCCAGCTCGTAGACCGTGCGCTTGACACCCTCACGGTCCTCGTACGACCGCTGCCTCAGCCGGCCCTGCACGATGACGCGCATGCCCCGCTGGAGGGACTCGGCGACGTTCTCAGCCGCCTGCCGCCACACCGAGCAGGTCAGGAACAGGCTCTCGCCGTCCTTCCACTCGTTGGTCTGGCGGTCGAAGGTGCGGGGGGTGGACGCGACACGGAACTTCGCGACCGCCGCACCCGAGGGGGTGAAGCGCAGCTCGGGGTCGTCGACGAGATTGCCGACGACCGTGATGACGGTCTCGCCTGCCATGGATGAACCTCTCGGCGGGGATTGCTGCTGGCTGCTGTGCTACTCGAACCCGATTACCGCTGAACCGGGGTTCAGTGGGTCTCGGGGCGAAGGACCTTGGTCCGGAGAACCGACTCGTTCAGGTTCATCTGGCGGTCGAGCTCCTTGACGACCGCAGGCTCGGCCTGCAGGTCGATGACCGAGTAGATGCCCTCGGGCTTCTTCTTGATCTCGTAAGCGAGACGACGACGGCCCCAGGTGTCGACCTTCTCGACCTTTCCGTTGCCCTCGCGGACGACGGAGAGGAAGTTCTCGATCAGGGGGGCGACAGCGCGCTCCTCGAGATCGGGGTCGAGGATGACCATCACTTCGTAGTGACGCATGTGGAACCCACCTCCTTTGGACTCAGCGGCCACGGTCGTTCCGTGGCAGGAGGGTCGTGATGCGTGCGCACGGCGTCCTGAGAGCAGACACCGCGCAGACCGTACAGACTACCCCGCCGACTCCTTCCGGTTGAAATCCGGCACGGGAGCGCCACAATCTGTAGGCATCGGGTGTGCTCGGTGCTATGCCCCCGGCCTCGCCGGCGGCGGCCCCGCAACACCGCTCTGCGTCCGCCAGGAGGTGCCTTTCCGATGGCACAGGCAATGCAACGGCAGTCCATCTCGCTCCTCGCCACCGACGGCAAGCCCCATCCGCTGCAGGACACCCTGTTGGCGATCACTCTCGTCCTCGGCGCCGTGTCGTTCGTCACGGCCTTCTTCCACAATCTGCACCTGCTCACCTCGTGGACGGGGCTGATCGGGATCCTGACCGGCGCATACGGCCAGTTCATCTCGGAGACCACGCGCGAGCGCTTCGCGCTGATCATCGGCCTTGGAGCCGCCGGCATCGGCTTCTTCCTCGGCATGGCCCACGGCGGCCTGTTCGGGGGCTGGCTGGGCTGACCGGGGCACCTCCGCGACGGGGCGCCGGCCCGCTACAGGCCCGGACCAGGCGCTTTCCGGCCCGTCCCCCAGAAGGGTGGCGCCCTTGTCGCAGTAGGCTTCGCGCCATAGCCAGCGAAGCCGCCGGAGGAGACGCCCCGCATGAGCCTGTCCCTGAGGACCATCAGCCGAGAGCAGCATCTGGGATATCTCCAGAGCCTGCCCTCGGCTAGCCACTGCCAGGTCCCGGCGTGGGCCGACGTGAAGAACGAGTGGCGGTCGGAGAACCTCGGATGGTTCGACCAGAACGACGAAATGGTCGGTGCCGCACTCGTGCTGTACCGCCAGCTGCCCAAGGTGAAGCGCTACCTCGCCTACCTTCCCGAGGGTCCCGTCATCAACTGGTTCGCCCCGAACCTGGAGGAGTGGCTCCAGCCGATGCTGGCGCACCTCAAGCGCCAGGGCGCCTTCACCGTGAAGATGGGCCCGCCCGTCGTCATCCGCCGTTGGAACTCGGCCGCCATCAAGGCCGGCATCCAGGACCCCGAGGTCAAGCGGCTGCGCGACGTGGAGGCCTCGCACATCGAGCCCCGCGCGTTCGAGGTGTCCGACAAGCTGCGCCGCATGGGCTGGCAGCAGGGCGAGGACGGCGGCGCCGGCTTCGGCGACGTCCAGCCCCGCTACGTCTTCCAGGTGCCGCTCGGCGGCCGCTCGCTGGACGATGTCCTCAAGGGCTTCAACCAGCTGTGGCGCCGCAACATCAAGAAGGCCGAGAAGGCCGGCGTCGAGGTCGTCCAGGGCGGCTACGACGACCTGCCGACCTGGCAGCACCTGTACGAGATCACGGCCGAGCGCGACAAGTTCCGCCCGCGCCCGCTCAGTTACTTCCAGCGCCAGTGGACGGCCCTCAACTCCGAGGACCCCAACCGCATGCGCCTGTACATCGCCAAGCACGAGGGCGAGGCCCTGGCCGCGGCGACCATGCTGACCGTCGGCCAGCACGTCTGGTACTCGTACGGAGCCTCCGCCAACCACAAGCGCGAGGTACGCCCCTCGAACGCGATGCAGTGGCGCATGCTGCGCGACGCGTACGCGCTCGGCGCCAGCGTCTACGACCTGCGCGGCATCAGTGACACCCTGGACGAGAACGACCACCTGTTCGGCCTGATCCAGTTCAAGGTCGGTACGGGCGGCGAGGCCGTCGAGTACGTCGGCGAGTGGGACTTCCCGCTCAACAAGATGCTGCACAAGGCGCTCGACATCTACATGTCGCGTCGCTGACCCGCTGCATCCCCCACACCGCACCGCTGCATCACGCAGCCACCCAGAGAGGCTCCGGACGGGCATGGCGCTCACGCTCTACGTCGACACCGCGCGCTGGCGTGCGCACCAGAAGCAGATCCAGGACCAGTTCCCCGGGATGATCCCGGTCTGCAAGGGCAACGGCTACGGCTTCGGCCACGAGCGGCTGTGCGAGGAGGCGACCCGGCTGGGCGCCGACGTCCTGGCCGTCGGCACGACGTACGAGGCCGCCAGCATCAAGGACCTCTTCGGCGGCGACCTGCTCGTCCTCACCCCGTTCCGGCGGGGTGAGGACCCGGTGCCGCTGCCGGACCGGGTGATCCGCTCGGTGTCCTCGCTGGACGGGGTCCGCGGCCTGGTCGGCGCCCGCGTGGTCATCGAGTGCATGAGCTCGATGCGCCGCCACGGCATCTCCGAGCAGGACCTGGGACAGCTGCACGCCGCGATCGAGGACGTCCGGCTGGAGGGCTTCGCCCTTCACCTGCCGCTCGACCGCCCCGACGGCTCGGACGCCGTCGAGGAGGTCATCGGCTGGATGGACCGGCTGCGCGCGGCCCGGCTGCCGCTGCACACCATGTTCGTCAGCCACCTGCGCGCCGAGGAGCTCGCCCGGCTGCAGCAGCAGTTCCCGCAGACCCGCTTCCGGGCCCGGATCGGCACCCGGCTGTGGCTGGGCGACCACGACGCCACCCAGTACCGCGGCAGCGTCCTGGACGTCACGCGCGTCGCCAAGGGGGACCGGTTCGGCTACCGGCAGCAGAAGGCGGCCTCCGACGGCTGGCTGGTCGTGGTCGCGGGCGGTACCTCGCACGGCGTCGGCCTGGAGGCCCCCAAGGCCCTGCACGGCGTGATGCCGCGCGCCAAGGGCGTCGCCCGGGCCGGCCTGGCCACGGTGAACCGGAACCTTTCGCCGTTCGTCTGGGCGGGCAAGCAGCGGTGGTTCGCGGAGCCGCCGCACATGCAGGTGTCGATCCTGTTCGTGCCGTCGGACTCCCCCGAGCCGCAGGTCGGTGACGAGCTGGTGGCCCACCTGCGGCACACCACCACCCAGTTCGACCGGGTCCTCGACGCCTGAGCCGCGCGGGCCGGCCCGGCGGGACGCTCAGTCCCCGCGGACCGTGCCCCACTCCACACGCTGTCCCTGCGAGGGCGCCGCATCCTGCGGCGCCCTCGCGGCGTCCGAGAGCACGAACACGTCCTTCGCCCCGTCCAGGACACCGCCGGAGGGGTCGTCCGAGCCGTCGCGGCGCACGACGTCCCGCTCGGGCAGGAGGATGTCGCGCACGACGATCGCGCACAGGTAGAGCGTCGCCAGCAGGTGGGCGGCGATGGCCAGCTGGTAGCCCTCCGGCGGCAGGCCCTGGTGCTTGTCGCCGCTGTTGATGTAGGCCAGGTAGAGCCAGATCCCGAGGAAGTAGACGACCTCGCCGGCCTGCCAGACGAGGAAGTCCCGCCAGCGCGGCCGGGCCAGCGCCGCGAGCGGGATCAGCCAGAGCACGTACTGCGGCGAGTAGACCTTGTTGGCCAGGCAGAAGACGGCCACGACCAGGAAGGCCAGCTGCGCGAAGCGCGGCCGGCGGGGCGCGGTCAGCGCGAGCAGGCCGATGCCCGCGCACAGCAGCAGCGTCAGGCCCGTCGCGTAGGTGTTGGCGTCGTGCAGGGGGTTGCCGGAGCGCTGGGAGATCAGCAGCCACACGGAGCCGAAGTCGATGGGCCGCTCCTGGCTGAAGGTGTAGAACTTCTTCCAGCCGTCCCAGGCCAGGAGCATCACGGGCACGTTCACCACGAGCCAGGAGACGGCCGCGCCGAGCAGGGCCGCGGCGAAGGCCCGCCACTTCCCGGCCCGCCAGCACAGCACGAACAGGGCTCCCAGCAGCAGCACGGGATAGAGCTTGGCCGCGGTGGCCAGGCCGATCAGGACGCCGAAGAGCCACGTCCGACCGCGGGCCCACATCAGCATCCCGGCGGCGGTCAGGGCGATGGCCAGCAGGTCCCAGTTGATCGTCGCGGTGAGGGCGAAGGCGGGAGCGAGGGCGAAGAGCAGCGCGTCCCAGGGTCGGCGGCGGTGGGTGCGGGCGACGCACACGGCGATGACCGCGGCGCAGGCCATCAGCATCCCGGCATTGACCATCCAGTACATCTGCTCGCGGTGCTGCATGGAGCCGCCGCCGGGCGTCAGCCAGGACGCGACCTGCATGAAGAGACCGGTCAGGACCGGGTACTCCAGGTACTCCATGTCGCCGGGCAGGCGGTCGAAGTACGGCGTGAGGCCGTCGGCGAAGCCGCGTGCGACGAACAGGTGGGGGATGTCGGAGTAGCAGGCGTGCGTGTACTGCGACCCTGCGCCCCGGAACCAGGCCCAGTCGTAGCAGGGCAGCTTCTGGACCATGCCGAGCGCGAACATCCCGAGGGCGACGAGCGCCACGACGCGCACCGGGTGCAGCCAGTGGCCGCCCAGCCGGGCGTGGCGGCCGATGGGGCCGCCGATGAACTCGCTGCCGGCCGCGGCGACCTCGTCCTGCTGGGTGGGCAGTACGGGACGCTCCTCGTGCACCTTCGTCATGCGCTCATCCTGCCGTACGGCGCCGGACGTGCGGGAGGGCCGCCGCACCGTGTGCGACGGCCCTCTTCCGGCGGGGGATCAGCCGGTAGTGCCCGTGGTGGCGCCCCAGCTGGTGACGCCTCCGGCGCGTCCGGGTCTGGGGGTGGGCGTCGGGGACGGCGAGCCGCTGGCGCCGCCGGTGCCGCCGGTCGTCCCGCCGTTGGTGGAGAAGCAGTCCAGCTGCCACGGCTTGCAGGGCTTGCCGCCGCCCTTGGAGGGCGTCGGGGACGGGGAGGTGGACATCGACGGGGACGGGGAGGCCGACATCGACGGCGAGACGGACACCGACGGGCTCGGCGAGGGGGCGCCGGGACCGTCCGCGATGACACCGAGCTTGTCCGCCTCGGGGAAGTCCTTCACGGGGGCGTCCTTGAGGGCGTCCTTCATGTAGGCGGTCCAGATCGCCGCCGGGATGTCACCGCCGTGGATGGAGTCGATGCCGCCCACGCCGTTCATGGAGATCAGCTTCTTGTCCTTGGAATTGGGGTCGGTGCGGAACAGCGTGACCGAGGTCGACAGCTGCGGCGTGTACCCCACGAACCAGGCGGACTTGTTCTCGTCGGTCGTACCGGTCTTGCCGGCGGCCGGCCGGCCGAGCTTCTTGGCCTTGGTGCCGGTGCCGTTCTCGACGACGTTGCGCAGCACCTTGGTGATGTTGTCGGCGATGGAGTCGTCCATCGCGCGCTCTTCCTTGGGCGGCTCGAAGCCGGGCAGCTCCTTGCCGTCCTTCTCGACCTTGCGCACGGAGAACGGCTCGTGGTGCGTGCCGGAGGCGGCGAAGGTGGCGTAGGAGTCGGCCATGCGGATGGCGCTCGGGGTGGAGGTGCCCAGGGCGAACGAGGCGTCGTTGTTCGGGTTCATCGAGTCCTCGAGGATGCCCGTGGACTTGGCCACCTCGCGGACCTTGCTGTGGCCCACGTCGAAGACGAGCTGGGCGAACGGCACGTTGATGGACTTCTCCATCGCCTCGTTGAGGGTGACGAAGCCGTAGGGGTACTCGCTCTCGTTCTTCTGCCGGAACGGCTGGCCGGAGGCGTCCCGCAGCGGCTTGCCGTCGCGGTTGTTGATCACCGTGAGGTCGTTGGCCTGGTATTTGCTCTCGGGCGAGATGCCCCGGCCGCCCGAGTTCTGGGTGCCGTACTCCATGGCGGCCGCCAGCACGTACGGCTTCCAGGTCGAGCCGACCGGGACGCCGATGGTGTTGGCGTTGTTGCTGAAGTACTTCTTGTCCATGCCGGGGCCGCCGTACAGGGCCACGATCGCACCGGTCTTCACGTCCACGGAGGCGGCGCCGAACTGCACGAAGGTGTCGTACTCGGGCCGGGCCTTCTCGTCGAGGAAGTCGTTGCGGGTGTCCTCGACCGCCTTGACCAGGGCGTCCACCTTGGGCTTCTGGAAGGTGGTCCTGATCTGGTAGCCGCCCCGGGCCATCTGCTCCGGGCCGATCTTCGCGACCTTCATGACGTACTGCTTGGCCGTCTCGACCAGGTAGCCGGTCTGCCCGGAGAGGCTGCGGGCCTGCTCGGAGTCGACGAGCTTGGGGAACTCCTTGAACTGGTCGCGCTCGGACTTCTGCATGCGGCCGACGGCGACCTCGCGGTCCAGGACCCAGGCCCAGCGGGCGTGGGCGCGCTGGGTGTTCTGCTCGGGGGTGGCCGTGGGGCCGATGCCGCCGTCCGGGTTGTAGAGGTTCGGGCCCTTGAGCACGGAGGCGAGGAAGGCGCTCTCCGAGGGGGTGAGGTCCGAGCAGTCCTTGCCGAAGTAGGCACGGGCCGCGGCCTGGATCCCGTAGGCGTCGCGCCCGTAGTAGGCGGTGTTCAGGTAGCCGGCGAGGATCGTGTCCTTCTCCTCGGACACGCCGAGCTTTATCGAGATGAAGAGCTCGGTGACCTTGCGCTTGAGCGTCTGGTCGGAGTCCAGGTACGTGTTCTTCACGTACTGCTGGGTGATGGTGGAGCCGCCCTGCGTGGATCCGCCCTTGGCCATGTTCCACACGGCCCGCAGGATGCCCATCGGGTCGACGCCCTTGTCGGTCTCGAAGGACTCGTTCTCCGCGGCGATCACGGCGTTCTGCATCGACTTGGGGATCTTGTCGATGCCGACGATCTGGCGGTTCATCGAGCCGCCGGTGGCGACCATCTGGCTGCCGTCGTCCCAGTAGAAGACGTTGTTCTGGGCCTGGGCCGCCAGGTTCGGGTTCGGCGTGTTCACCGCGGCGATGCCGATGCCGGCGCCGGCCGTGATGAGGGCGAAGAACCCGAGGGCCGTACCGCCCACCAGCTTCCAGGACGGCATGAAGCGCTGCCAGCCGTCCTTGTCGGAGCGGGGGTAGTTGATCAGGCGCTTGTCCTGGCGCCCTCCGCCGCGTCCGCGGCTTCCGCTTCCGCGCTGGGCGGCCCGGCGCGCGTCGGCGCGGCTGCCGTGGCCGCGCGGGTCTGCGTAGGGCCCGCTGTGCGACGCGGCGGGTACGTCACGTGCGGGCCCGGCGCCCCGTCCGGGGCGCTGTGGGGCGGCCCTGCGGGCCGCGGCACGTCCGCCGCCCTCGGGCTGCGGCGGTTTGCGGCGGTGCTCGCTCATCGAACGACTACTCCTCGGGCAGGCGACTGGCCTGGAAGCGGCTGTTGAGTTCCGGTTCGCCCGGCTGTCCTGGCGCACAGACTACGCACGCTCAAAACCCGAACAGTGCCGAAGTTCACCCCAAATCAGGCAAGTCGCCTCGTGCGAATCGGTGATGTGATGCCGGTCACCAGATCACGACTTGTCGCCGGAGACGCCCCGTTCTATCGTCTGGATGTATCGAGCCGATACATCAGCTCGGCATAAAACTCAGGGGCGAGGGGAGGCAGGCGGATGAGCAGACGTTCGGGCATCCTCGAGTTCGCCGTACTCGGCCTGCTCCGCGAGGCCCCCATGCACGGCTACGAGCTCCGCAAACGGCTCAACACCTCGCTGGGGGTCTTCCGGGCGTTCAGCTACGGGACGCTCTATCCCTGCCTCAAGACGTTGGTCGCCAACGGCTGGTTGATCGAAGAACCGGGCAACGGCCCGGAGGACGCTCACACCACTTCACTCGCAGGGCGCCGGGCCAAGATCGTCTACCGGTTGACGGCCGCCGGCAAGGAGCACTTCGAGGAGCTCTTGTCCCACACGGGCCCCGACGCCTGGGAGGACGAGTCCTTCGCCGCGCGCTTCGCCTTCTTCGGGCAGACCGAGCGGGACGTGCGCATGCGCGTCCTGGAGGGCCGCCGCAGCCGGCTGGAGGAGCGGCTGGAGAAGATGCGCGCCTCCCTCGCCCGGACGCGCGAGCGCCTCGACGACTACACGCTCGAGCTCCAGCGGCACGGAATGGAGTCCGTGGAGCGCGAGGTGCGCTGGCTGAACGAGCTCATCGAGAGCGAGCGGGCGGGACGGGATCGGAAACGACCCGGCCCACCCGACGAAACTGCAAAGTGAGGCCTGCACCGCGCAGGCCTCGTCCGAGAACAAACAGGGAGCAACCGGAATGGGTTCGGTTCGCGTAGCCATCGTCGGCGTGGGCAACTGCGCCGCCTCGCTGGTGCAGGGCGTCGAGTACTACAAGGACGCCGACCCGGCGGCCAAGGTCCCCGGACTGATGCACGTCCAGTTCGGCGACTACCACGTCGGTGACGTCGAGTTCGTCGCCGCGTTCGACGTCGACGCGAAGAAGGTCGGCCTCGACCTCTCGGACGCCATCGGCGCCAGCGAGAACAACACCATCAAGATCTGCGACGTCCCCACCACGGGCGTGACCGTTCAGCGCGGCCACACCCTGGACGGCCTGGGCAAGTACTACCGCATGACGATCGAGGAGTCCTCCGAGGCCCCCGTCGACGTGGTCCAGGTCCTCAAGGACCGTGAGGTCGACGTTCTGGTCTGCTACCTGCCCGTCGGCTCCGAGGACGCGGCGAAGTTCTACGCCCAGTGCGCCATCGACGCCAAGGTCGCCTTCGTCAACGCCCTCCCGGTCTTCATCGCCGGCACCAAGGAGTGGGCCGACAAGTTCACCGAGGCCGGTGTCCCGATCGTCGGCGACGACATCAAGTCGCAGGTCGGCGCCACCATCACGCACCGCGTGATGGCGAAGCTGTTCGAGGACCGCGGTGTCCGTCTCGAGCGCACCATGCAGCTCAACGTGGGCGGCAACATGGACTTCAAGAACATGCTGGAGCGCGACCGCCTGGAGTCGAAGAAGATCTCCAAGACGCAGGCCGTCACCTCGCAGATCCCCGACCGCGAGCTCGGTGAGAAGAACGTCCACATCGGCCCGTCCGACTACGTCGCGTGGCTCGACGACCGCAAGTGGGCGTACGTCCGCCTCGAGGGCCGCGCCTTCGGCGACGTCCCGCTGAACCTGGAGTACAAGCTCGAGGTCTGGGACTCCCCGAACTCCGCCGGTGTCATCATCGACGCGCTGCGCGCCGCGAAGATCGCCAAGGACCGCGGCATCGGCGGCCCGATCCTGTCGGCGTCCAGCTACTTCATGAAGTCCCCGCCGGTCCAGTACTTCGACGACGAGGCGCTGGAGAACGTCGAGAAGTTCATCCGCGGCGAGGTCGAGCGCTGACCCACGGCGCAGAGCGAGGCACCGGGAGTCCCCGACACCTGGTCTTCGACTGTTCTTCCGCGGAGGGTCCCCGGGCAATGTGCCCGGGGACCCTCCGCGTGTGTGACCCTTGCCCTCATGCCTGTCGTACGTGATCTGCGCGTACTCCTGCGCCTGAGGGACTTCCGCAACCTGCTCGCCGTACGGCTGCTCTCCCAGGCCGCGGACGGCGTCTACCAGGTGGCGCTCGCCACCTACGTGGTGTTCTCCCCCGAGAAGCAGACCTCGCCCGCGGCCATCGCGTCGGCCATGGCGGTCCTGCTGCTGCCCTACTCGGCGATCGGCCCCTTCGCCGGGGTGCTCCTCGACCGGTGGCGCCGCCGCCAGGTCCTCCTCTTCGGCAACCTGCTGCGGGCCTTCCTCGCCTGCACCACCGCGATCCTGATCGTCGCCCACGTCCCGGACTGGCTGTTCTACGCCTCGGCCCTGTCCGTGACCGCCGTCAACCGCTTCGTCCTGGCCGGGCTCGCCGCCTCCCTGCCCCGGGTCGTCGCGCCCGCCCAGCTGGTCACCGCCAACGCGCTCTCCCCCACCGCCGGCACCCTCGCGGCCGTCGCCGGCGGCGGCATGGCCTTCCTGCTGCGGCTGCTGGCCTCCGACTCCAACGCCCTGGTCGTCCTGCTCGGCGCCGCCCTCTACCTGGCCGCGGCCCTGGTCTCGCTGCGCCTGGCCGCCGGGCTGCTGGGGCCCGCTCATCCGCCCGGCGTGCTCCACCCGTCGGTCGCCGAGGGGGCCGCGCTCACCGTCCGGGGCATGGCCGAGGGGCTGCGGCATCTGGCAGGGCGGCGTGAGGCCGCGCAGGCGCTCACCGCCATGACCCTGATGCGGTTCTGCTACGGGGCCCTGACCGTGACGCTGCTGATGCTCTGCCGCTACTCCTGGTCGGACACCGAGTCCGAAGGCCTGGCCCTGCTGGGGATGGCCGTGGCCGTCTCGGGCGCCGGGTTCTTCGCGGCCGCCGTGGTCACGCCCGGACTGGCGGGGAGGCTCGGCACGCACGGCTGGATCACCGTCTGCTCGGCCTCGGCCGCCGTCCTGGTCCCCGCGCTCGGCCTGTTCTTCCTGCCCGGCCCCATGCTCGCCGCGGCCTTCGTCCTCGGCCTCGCCACCCAGGGCGCCAAGATCGCCACGGACACCGTGCTCCAGTCCCGCGTCGACGACGACTTCCGCGGCCGCGTCTTCTCCGTCTACGACGTGCTCTTCAACATCGCGTTCGTCGGTGCCGCCGGCGTGGCCGCGCTCATGCTTCCCGCCGACGGGCAGTCCGCAGCGCTGGTCGTCGGTGTCGCCGTCCTCTACGCACTCACCGCCGCCTACATGCTGCGGCGGGGCGATGTTCCACGTGAAACATCGCCCCGGGGATGAGGGCCCGCCGTCGGTGTTTCACGTGAAACATCGACGCGGGTGGGCGGTCAGGCCTGCGCAGCCCACCACTCCTTGAGGGCCGCGACCGCCGCATCGCGCTCCATCGGGCCGTTCTCCAGCCGCAGGTCCAGCAGGAACGCGTAGGCCTTGCCGATCACCGGACCGGGGCCGACCCCCAGCTCCTGCATGATCTCGTTGCCGTTCAGGTCGGGCCTGATCGCGTCCAGCTCCTCCTGCTGCTGGAGCTGCGCGATGCGCTCTTCCAGGCTGTCGTACGTGCGGGAGAGCGCATTGGCCTTGCGCTTGTTGCGCGTGGTGCAGTCCGACCGGGTCAGCTTGTGCAGACGCTCGAGCAGCGGCCCCGCGTCGCGCACGTAGCGCCGCACCGCGGAGTCGGTCCACTCGCCGTCCCCGTAGCCGTGGAAGCGCAGGTGCAGCTCCACCAGCCGGGAGACGTCCTTGACCATGTCGTTGGAGTACTTCAGCGCGGTCATGCGCTTCTTGGTCATCTTTGCGCCCACCACCTCGTGGTGGTGGAAGGAGACCCGGCCGTCGCTCTCGAACCGGCGGGTGCGCGGCTTGCCGATGTCGTGGAGCAGGGCCGCGAGCCGCAGGACCAGGTCGGGGCCGTCCTCCTCGAGGGCGATGGCCTGCTCCAGCACGATCAGCGAGTGCTCGTAGACGTCCTTGTGCCGGTGGTGCTCGTCGCTCTCCAGCCGCAGCGCGGGCAGCTCGGGCAGCACGTGGTCGGCCAGCCCGGTGTCCACGAGCAGGCCGAGGCCCGTGCGGGGGTGCGCGGACAGCAGGAGCTTGTTCAGCTCGCCCTGGATCCGCTCGGCCGAGACGATCTCGATCCGGTCGGCCATCGCCTTCATCGCAGCCACCACCTCGGGGGCGACCTCGAAGCCGAGCTGGGCGGCGAAGCGGGCCGCGCGCAGCATCCGCAGGGGATCGTCGGAGAACGAGTCCTGCGGAGTCCCCGGGGTGCGCAGCACGCGCGCCTGAAGGTCCTCCAGACCGCCGTGGGGGTCCACGAACTCCTTCTCCGGCAGCGCGACGGCCATCGCGTTCACGGTGAAGTCGCGGCGGACGAGGTCCTCCTCGATCGAGTCGCCGTAGGAGACCTCCGGCTTGCGGGAGGTCCGGTCGTAGGACTCCGAGCGGTAGGTGGTGACCTCGATCTGGAAGCCGGCCTTCTGCGCGCCGACCGTGCCGAAGGCGATGCCGACGTCCCAGACCGAGTCGGCCCACGGCCGGACGATCTTCAGGACGTCCTCGGGGCGGGCGTCGGTGGTGAAGTCGAGGTCGTTGCCGAGACGGCCGAGCAGCGCATCGCGTACGGACCCGCCGACCAGGGCGAGGCGGAAGCCCGCCTCCTGGAACCGGCGGCCGAGCTCGTCGGCGACAGGGGCGACCCGCAGCAGTTCACTGACCGCGCGGTGCTGCACCTGACTCAGGGCACTGGGGTTGTCTTCGTTGGCGTTCGGCACAACAGAAAAGGGTACGTGCCCCGCCCGGTGCGGGCTTCCCCGTTTGTGCCCGACCCGGCATGCCGGGGCGGCGGGGGGCGGTCCCGATCTTGTAGGGCAAGGCGCGGCACTCGCGCACAGCGGGGCTCGTTACCATGCGTGGACGCACATACGACGACCACTGACACTTCGAGGGACGGGCTAGCGCGTGGCCGAGGCGGCAGTCAACCAGGGGGCCCACCCCCAACCTGCCCGGCGCCGCCGGCTGAGCCGCGCAGCCGCCGCCCTGCTGGCCGGGACACCCGTGCTCGCCGCCCTGGTCTGCCTTCCCGCGCCGCAGGCGCAGGCCGCCGACGCGGGAACCGTGGACGTCCAGCTCACCAGCGTGGCCCCCGCCGCACCGGTCAAGACCGACACGCTCACCATCTCGGGAACGGTGGTCAACACCGGCCGCGAGACGATCACGGGCGCACACGTGGGCCTGCGGGTCGGGCCGGTGCTGGGGGACCGGGCCTCGATCGACGAGGCGGCGGAGCGCGCCGGCTTCCGGGCCGGCACGGACCCGGGCGAGATCGACCAGGCCTACTCGGTCAAGATCGCCTCGCTGCCCTCGAAGGTGAGCCAGACCTTCACGCTCTCGGTCCCGCTGAACAAGCTGGAGCTGGACAAGGACGGGGTCTACCAGCTGGGCGTCTCCCTGTCCGGGGAGACCGACAGCAGGCCGTACGAGCAGGTCCTCGGCATCAAGCGGACCTTCCTGCCCTGGCAGCCGGAGGCGGCTGCCAAGCGCTCCCAGCTCACGTATCTGTGGCCGCTGATCTCCACCACGCACCTGACCGCCGAGACCGGCTCGGACGAGGTGCAGACCCCGGTCTTCCTGGACGACTCGCTCGCCGACGAGCTGCGGACCGGCGGCCGCCTGGAGCGGATGGTCTCGCTGGGCAAGGAGCTGCCGATCACCTGGGTCATCGACCCCGACCTGCTGTACACGGTCGACGCGATGACCAAGGGCTACCGGTACCGCACCCCGGACGGAAAGATCGTCCAGGGCAGGAACAAGGCCGTAGCCGAACAGTGGCTGAGCTCACTGGAGGCCGCCGTCCAGGGCAAGAAGGTCGTGGCGCTGCCGTTCGCGGACCCCGACATCGCCTCCCTCGCCCACCAGGGCAAGGACGTCTCCGGCACCCTGGGCCAGCTCCGGCCCGCCACGGACAAGGCGAAGCAGGCCGTGGAGACCGTGCTGCACGTCACGCCGTCCACCGATTTCTCCTGGCCCGTGGACGGGGCCATCGACCCGTCGATCGTGAACGTCGCCACCTCGGCCGGCGCCCACAACGTGCTCGCCCGCAGCGACAGCCTCCAGGAGACCGGCGCCCTCGGCTACACCCCGTCGGCGGCCCGCCCCATCGGCGCGGGCGCCACCGCCGTCGTGGCCGACGCCGACCTGTCCACCGCATTCGAGGGCGACATGCTGAGCGCCGCGAACTCCACGCTGGCCGTGCAGCGCTTCCTCGCCCACAGCCTCGCCCTGAACCTGCAGAAGACCGACAGCCAGCGCAGCTTCGTCGTGACCCCGCAGCGCACGCCGACCGCCACCCAGGCCCAGTCCATGGCCGACGCCGTGCGGGCGCTGCAGGCGGGCCGCTGGACGCAGCCGGCGGACCTCGACGCCGCGGCGGCCGCCAAGCCCGACGCGGGGGTCAACACCCAGGTGCCGGGTGCCGGCCAGTACCCCGAGGCCCTGCGTAAGACGGAGCTGCCCGTCGCCGCCTTCGAGAAGATCCGCACCACGCAGAACACGCTCGACCACTTCAAGGTCATCCTGAGCGCGCCCGACCGCGTCGAGATCCCGTTCGGCAACACCACCAACCGCGAGATGTCCACGTCCTGGCGGGGCCGGCCCCAGGAGGCCGCGCTCTACCGGGACCAGGTGCAGGAGTACCTGATCGGCCTCACCGAGAAGGTCAAGGTCGTCCCCAAGTCCGACGCCACCCTGTCCGGGCACAGCGCGACGATCCCGGTCAGCGTCCAGAACAGCCTCGTCCAGGACGTGCACAACCTCGTCCTGCGGGTGAAGTCCGCCAATCCGACCCGCCTGGTCTTCGGCGACAGCGGCGAGGCCGAGCAGGAAGTCACCGTGCAGGGCGGGCACAGCCAGACGGTGAAGTTCACCGCCAACGCCACGGCGAGCGGTCCCGTCGAGGTCACCGCCCAGCTCTTCACCGAGAACGGCCTGCCCTACGGCAAGGAGCGCAGGTTCACCGTGGAGGCCACCGAGATCACCCCGACCGTGATGCTCGTCATCGCCGGCGGCGTGCTGCTCTTGGTCCTGGCAGGCATCAAGATGTACGCCAGCCGCAAGCGCGTCGCCGCCCGGGCGGCAGCCGAGGAGAGCACGCAGCCGAGTGACGGGACCCCGGACACCGGAGTGCAAAGCACCGGGCCGTCCGGCGCGGGTGAGACAGTGGACCGTTGAGCGATGCCGTGGCCGGCCGGCCTGGGGACGATGAGGTGGGGTTTCGATGAACGCGCCGTACGACGGTGACCGTGCGCAGGGCACTGGCGCGCCCGCGCCCTCCCCGGGCGCAGACCCGGGCACCGCGCTGCCCGGGCAGGCAGGCGTACCCGCCCCCGCGCCGGACCGCGACCCGTACGTCCAGGACGCCTACGTCCGCGACCCGTACCGGTCGCAGGACCTCTCGGCGCAGGACCCCGTGGCCGAGGTGCTCTACGACCGCGCCTCCCACCCCCCGCCGCCGCCCGGTACCTTCCGGGAGCCCGGCCCGCTGTACGCGGCCCCGCAGGCCCCGGCGCACGGCCCGGACCCGCGGGTGTGGGCGCAGACCCCGCCGCCCGAGCCGGACGGGCCCTCGCGCCACCTGCGGTACGGCGACCGTGCCACCACCACCGAGTTCGTGGGCGTGGACTCCCTCGTCACGAGCGCGTCGGAGGAGCAGCCCGAGCCCGACGCCTTCGCACACCTGTACAAGGACCAGCAGGCGGTGCCCGGCGCGCCCGCCGAGGACGCGCCCGTCGCGGCCCCGGCCCCGAGCAAGCCCGCCGGCCGCGCCGCAGGCCTGCTGAAGTCCAGCGCCCTGATGGCCGCGGGCACGATCGTCTCGCGCATCACCGGCTTCCTGCGGACGCTGGTCATCGCCGCCGCGATCGGCGTCGGCACGTTCAACGACACGTATCAGATCGCCAACACGCTGCCCACGATGATCTACGTGCTGGTCGGCGGCGGCGCGCTCAACGCGGTCTTCATCCCGCAGCTGGTGCGCGCCATGAAGAACGACGACGACGGCGGCGAGGCCTACGCCAACCGCCTGCTGACGCTCGTCGTCGTCCTGCTGGCCGCCATCACCACGATCTGCGTCCTGGCCGCACCGGTGTTCATCACCATGATGTCGCCGAAGATCGCCTCCGACCCGCACCAGATGGACGTCGCGGTCGCCTTCGCCCGCTACTGCCTGCCCACCATGTTCTTCATGGGCGTGCACGTGGTGCTCGGTCAGATCCTCAACGCCCGTGGCCGCTTCGGCGCGATGATGTGGACCCCCGTCCTCAACAACATCGTCGTCATCGCCACCTTCGGCGCCTTCATCTGGGCCTTCGGCGGCTTCACCACCTCCGGTGTCAGCGCCACCACCGTCACCGCGGAGGGCGTGCGCCTGCTCGGCCTCGGCACCCTCCTCGGCCTCACCGTGCAGGCCCTGGCGATGCTGCCCTACCTGCGCGACGCCGGCTTCTCCCCGCGCCTGCGCTTCGACTGGAAGGGCCACGGCCTGGGCAAGGCGGCCCGCCTGGCCAAGTGGACGTTCTTCTTCGTCCTTGCCAACCAGATCGGCCTCGTCGTGGTGACCCAGCTCGCCACCTGGTCCGGCTCGGTCGCCGAGAAGCAGGGCCACCCGGGCACCGGCATCACCGCCTACAACTACGCGCTGCTGCTCTGGCAGATGCCGCAGGCCATCATCACCGTCTCCGTCATGACGGCGGTCCTGCCCAGGATTTCCCGCTCCGCCCACGACGGGGACGCCGCCGCGGTCCGCGACGACATCTCCTACGGGCTGCGCACCTCGGCCGTCGCGATCGTGCCCTGCGCCTTCGCCTTCCTCGCCCTCGGCGTCCCGATGTCCACCCTGCTCTACGCCGGCTCCGGCGCGGGTGCCCAGAACATCGGCTACGTGCTGATGGCCTTCGGCCTCGGACTCATCCCGTACTCCGTCCAGTACGTCGTCCTGCGCGGCTTCTACGCGTACGAGGACACCCGCACGCCCTTCTACAACACCGTCATCGTCGCCGCCG
Source organism: Streptomyces sp. NPDC046876 (assembly GCF_040645035.1). NCBI lineage: Bacteria > Bacillati > Actinomycetota > Actinomycetes > Kitasatosporales > Streptomycetaceae > Streptomyces > Streptomyces sp. NPDC046876. Next base: position 128,960 of record NZ_JBEYXK010000004.1, read on the forward strand.
TCAACGCCGCCGTCTCCACTGCTGCGTTCTTCGTGCTCCCCGCCCGGTGGGCCGTCGTCGGCATGGCCGCGGCCTACGGCCTCGGCTACGCCGTGGGCGTCGGCGTCGCGTGGAAGCGCCTGCGCAAGCGGCTCGGCGGCGACCTCGACGGCGCCCACGTGCGCCGCACCTACACCCGCCTCACCGGCGCCTGCATCCCCGCCGCCGCGGTGGGCGGCGGCGCGGCCTACGCCGTCATGCAGTGGCTGGGCAGCGGAGTCCTCGGCTCCGCCCTCGCACTGACCGCCGGCGGCGCCGCACTCGCCGTGGTGTTCCTGGTCGCCGCCAAGCGGATGCGCATCGAGGAGCTCAACGCGATGGTGGGCATGGTCCGCGGGCGCATGGGCCGCTGATGCGTACAACCGTCGCACCCCTTCGCGTGTCGTGCATAGCACCGGACTGTGGGCACAATTGGCATGACTTCGCAGACTGGCCGACAGCGCGTAACGGATGGGGAGGCAGGAACGACGGTGGCGGAACGTAGCACGGCTGCCGTCGACGTGGCCGACAACGGCGGCGACCAGCCGCCGCTCGCTGATACAGCGAAGGCCACGGCCGACGGGGTGGACACCCAGAACGGACGAGCCGCGGACGGACCCATGCCAGAAAAGGACGGCGAGCGCAGGAAAGCGGCTCCTGCTGCCGCGCCCGAACTCCACAGCGGCCACAAGCTCGCACGGCGCTACCGCCTCGAGGAGTGCGTCACCCGTCTGGACGGATTCAGCAGCTGGCGCGCGATGGACGAGAAGCTGCGCCGCGCCGTCGGCGTCCACCTGCTGCCCGCCGACCACCCGCGGGCCCGCTCCGTGCTGGCCGCCGCACGCTCCTCCGCCCTGCTCGGAGACCCCCGCTTCGTCCACGTCCTCGACGCCGTGGAGGACAGCGACCTCGTCTACGTCGTCCACGAGTGGCTGCCCGACGCCACCGAGCTGACCGCGCTCCTCGCCTCCGGCCCGCTGGAGCCCCACGAGTGCTACCAGCTCGTCAGCCAGGTCTCCCAGGCCATGGCCGCCGCGCACCGCGAGGGCCTGGCCCACCTGCGCCTGACGCCCAGCGCGATACTGCGGACCTCCACGGGCCAGTACCGCATCCGCGGCCTGGCCGTGAATGCCGCCCTGCGCGGCATCACCAGCGACACCCCGCAGCGCACCGACACCGAGGCCATCGGCGCCCTGCTGTACGCCTCCCTGACCCAGCGCTGGCCCTACGAGACCGACGCCTACGGCCTCACCGGCCTGCCCAAGGGCGTCGGCCTGATCCCGCCGGACCAGGTCCGCGCCGGCGTCCACCGGGGCCTGGGCCAGCTCGCCATGCGCGCCCTCGCCAACGACGGCGCCACCGCCTCGCGCCAGGAGCCCGCCTGCACCACCCCCGAGGAGCTGGCCAAGGCGGTCGCCGCGATGCCCCGCATCCGGCCCCCGGAGCCCGCCTTCACGGCCCCGCCCGAGTACCAGCACACCACCTACCAGCAGGGCAGCTACGGCCGTCCGCCCACGCACCCCGGCATGCCCGGGACCCAGCCCATCGCCGTCCCGCCGCCGCCCCCGCTGCAGAGCCGTACCGGCCGCGTCCTGAAGTGGGGCGTCGCAGCCCTGCTCATCGCCGCCCTGGGCCTGGGCAGCTGGCAGCTGGCCGACACCCTGCTGGACCGCGTCAAGGGCGACAGCGGCGGCAGCGGCAGCACCTCGCAGACCGCCAAGCCCAGCGAGGACCCGAAGGCGGCCAAGCCGAGCACGCAGTTGCGCATCAGCAGCGCCTCCGTATTCGGCAAGGACCCGATCAAGGCCGAGGACGCCGGGAAGGCCGTCGACGGCGACTCCGACACCGCGTGGAGAACGATTCGGTTCGACGGCTACGGGGGCAAGTTCGGCAACCTGGACAGCTACGACGACGGCAGCGGCATCATCGTCGACCTCGGCAGCGTCAAGGAGGTCACGGGCTTCGAGGCGGACATGTTCGCCGCCGGCCACAAGCTCGAAGTCCGGGCCGCCGCCGCGGAGGCCTCCTCGGCGCGCAGCATCTCCGACTTCCCCCAGGAGCTCCACAAGCTGGGCACCACGGGGAAGAAGGTGCAGGGCACCCTCGCCACCCCGGTGAAGACCCGCTTCGTGCTGGTTCACATCACCGTGCTGCCCCCGGAGAGCGGGGACAGCTACCGCGGCGGCATCAAGGAGATCAAGGTCATGGGCACGGACGACTAGCCCGTCCCCGAACGGCAGGTCCCGGGTCCGCTGCGCCGCCGGCACGGCGGACCCTCGTATTCGTTCCGCCCGCCCCGTACGCTCCCTTCGGGGAGGGGAGGTGTGATGCACGACGCGACGACCGGCGAGGACGGCGACAGCGACCGGGACCTGCTCGCACGGCACGTCGCCGGCGACCCCGACGCCTTCGGCGAGCTCGTACGCCGCCACCGCGACCGGCTGTGGGCCGTGGCCCTGCGCACCCTCGGCGACCGGGAGGAGGCCGCGGACGCCGTGCAGGACGCCCTGGTCTCCGCCTACCGGGCGGCGCACACCTTCCGCGGCGAGTCCGCCGTGACCACCTGGCTGCACCGCATCACCGTCAACGCCTGCCTCGACCGGGCCCGCAAGGCGGCCTCCCGCAGGACCGCTCCCCTCGACGACACCGAGCACCTGGAACGCCTGCTGGAGCCCCACGAGTCCGCCGAAGCCCCCGCGGAGCGCCAGGACCTCCACCGCCAGCTGCTGGCGGCCCTGGCCACCCTGCCCGCCGACCAGCGGGCCGCCCTGGTCCTCGTCGACATGCAGGGGTACTCCGTCGCCGAGGCGGCCCGCGTCCTCGACGTCCCGACCGGCACGGTCAAGAGCCGCTGTGCGCGCGGCCGGGCGAAACTCGTCCCGATGCTCACTCATCTGCGCTCGAATGCCGTGGATAACACCGCCGCGGAGCGGGGAAGGAACCGGACGCCGGGGACACCCGTCCCACCAGCGGCAGACCCCGGTCATCCAGCCCCGGGCGCAGACACGGTGAAGGGCGGAGGTGGACGAACGTGACTCCCGCAGCCGGCACGATCCGGCACCCTGACGTCTCGGAGATCTCCGACCTGACCGAGGGAATCCTCTCCCCGGCCCGGACCGCCGAGGTGCGCCGCCACCTGGACGAATGTCCCCTGTGCGCCGACGTCCACGCCTCCCTGGAGGAGATCCGTTCCCTGCTGGGCACCCTGCCGGGGCCGCCCCGCATGCCCGCCGACATCGCCGGGCGCATCGATGCCGCCCTCGCCGCCGAGGCTCTCCTCGACTCCACCGTGCCCAGGGCCGAGGACCGGCCGGCCGCCGCAGCGGACGGCGACCGGGAGGCCCTTCCCCGAGCAGCCGGGACCGAGGCGCCGGCCACGCCCTCCGGACCGGGCGGCCGCCGTCCCGCCGGTCACCCGATCGGCGGGACGGGCCCCGGGCGCCGCCGCGCCCGCCGCCGGATCGCGATCCTCGGCGGCCTGGCCGCCGCCGCTGCCTGTGCCTTCGGCGTCTTCCTCGCCGGGAACCCCTCCGGCCCCGGCTCCCCGGACACCGCCGCCCGCCATGCCGCCACCAGCGAGAACCCGCAGGCGACGGCGGCCGGCGGCTACACCGCCCAGGGCCTCCAGGACAGCGTCCGCCGGCTCCTGGCCGCGGACCCCGGAGCCAAGGCCTCCACGACGGAGGGCAACCGCACCTACGGCCTGGAGAACACCTCGCCCGGCCCGGGTCTCGTGCCCGGCGAGCGCTCGGGAACCGACGCCGCCGCCGTTCCGCCCTGCGTCCAGCAGGGCACGGGCCGCACCGACGCCCCGCTCGCCGCGGAGCGCGGCAGCTACGAGGGCACCCGCGCCTACCTCGTCGTCCTTCCGCATCCGGGCGACCCGGACCGGGTCGACGCCTACGTCATCGGGGCCGACTGTGCGGACACCCCTGCGGGCGGCCCCGGCAAGCCGCTGCTGACCAGGACCTACCCCCGGAGCTGACAGCTTGCGGCCCGGACAGGAGCAGGCCGGGAATGTGCGCGCCGTAGGATCCGTTGGGTGGGGTGAGACTCCACAACGGCCCCGGCACACAGCAGCGCGCAGTCCACAGAGACGAGGAAGAAACCCGTGAGCGACGTACGTAACGTGATCATCATCGGCTCCGGGCCGGCCGGTTACACCGCCGCCCTCTACACCGCACGCGCTTCGCTCAAGCCGCTGGTCTTCGAAGGCGCCGTCACCGCCGGCGGTGCGCTGATGAACACCACCGAGGTCGAGAACTTCCCCGGGTTCCAGGACGGCATCATGGGCCCGGACCTCATGGACAACATGCGCGCCCAGGCCGAGCGCTTCGGCGCGGAGCTCGTTCCGGACGACATCGTCTCCGTGGACCTCACCGGTGAGATCAAGACCGTCACGGACACCGCCGGCACCGTGCACCGCGCCAAGGCCGTCATCGTCGCGACCGGCTCCCAGCACCGCAAGCTCGGCCTGCCCAACGAGGACCTCCTCTCCGGCCGCGGCGTCTCCTGGTGCGCCACCTGCGACGGGTTCTTCTTCAAGGACCAGGACATCGCCGTCGTCGGCGGCGGCGACACCGCAATCGAGGAAGCGACCTTCCTCTCCCGGTTCGCCAAGTCCGTCACCGTCGTCCACCGCCGCGACGCCCTGCGCGCCTCCAAGGCCATGCAGGACCGCGCCTTCGCCGACCCCAAGATCAAGTTCGCCTGGGACAGCGAGGTCGCCGAGATCCACGGCGACCAGAAGCTCTCCGGCCTCACCCTGCGCAACACCAAGACCGGTGAGACCTCCGAGCTCGCCGTGACCGGCCTCTTCATCGCCGTCGGCCACGACCCGCGCACCGAACTCTTCAAGGACCAGCTCGAGCTCGACGACGAGGGCTACCTCAAGGTCGAGGCCCCCTCCACGCGCACCAACGTCACCGGCGTGTTCGGCGCCGGCGACGTCGTGGACCACACGTACCGTCAGGCCATCACCGCCGCGGGCACCGGCTGCTCCGCCGCCCTCGACGCGGAGCGCTTCCTCGCCGCCCTCTCGGACGCCGAGAAGGCCGCCGCCGCAACCGTCTGACCCCGAACACCCCCCGCCCCAACACCCCGCAGGAAGAATCAGGAGGCCGCTGTGGCCGGCACCCTCAAGAACGTCACCGACGCCGACTTCGACGCCGAGGTCCTCAGGAGCGACAAGCCCGTCCTGGTGGACTTCTGGGCCGCATGGTGCGGTCCGTGCCGCCAGATCGCGCCGTCCCTGGAGGCCATCGCGGCCGAGTACGGCGACCAGATCGAGATCGTCAAGCTCAACATCGACGAGAACCCGGCCACGGCCGCCAAGTACGGCGTCATGTCGATCCCGACCCTGAACGTCTACCAGGGCGGCGAGGTCGCCAAGACCATCGTCGGTGCCAAGCCGAAGGCCGCCATCCTGCGCGACCTCGACGCCTTCATCAAGACCGCCTGACGGCACTGAAGGCCGCCTGACAGCGCACCCGCCGACGGCGACGCCGAGGTTTCACGTGAAACGGGGCCGCCCCCTCACAGGGGCGGCCCCGTTCGCGTATTCCGCACCGCTCCTCGACGGACGACTGTCACAGGGGGCGCAGTGCCGGCTCCTTGCGAGCCGCACCCAGCAGGCGGTCCAGCGCCAGTTCCACGTCTTCCTTCCAGGACAGCGTCGAGCGCAGCTCCAACCGCAGCCGCGGGTGCACGGGGTGCGGGCGCACCGTCTTGAAGCCCACCGAGAGCAGATGGTCCGCCGGCAGCAGACACGCCGGCCCCTCCCACCGGGCATCGCCGAACGCCTCGATCGCCCGGAAGCCCCGTCGCAGCAGGTCCTTGGCCACCGTCTGGACCATCACCCGGCCCAGCCCCTGGCCCTGATACCCCGGCATGATCCACGAAGTGATCAGCTGCACCGCATCCGGAGACACCGGGCTGGTCGGAAAGGCAGTGGACCGCGGGACATAGGCCGGCGGCGCATAGAGCACGAAGCCCACCGGAACGTCGTCCACATAGACCACGCGGCCGCACGAACCCCACTCCAGCAGGACGGCGGAGATCCACGCCTCCTTCTCGAGCTCCGAAGTCCCCGCCTTCACGGCGGCCTCACCGCTGACGGGATCGAGCTCCCAGAAGACGCAGGACCGGCAACGCCGAGGCAGGTCCTGGAGGTTGTCCAGTGTGAGAGGTACCAGCCGACGCCCCATGAGCGCATGGTATCCACAGCCCGAATCAGGAGAAACCGCAACAAGGCAAAGGGCGGACCGCGCCGGCACACACCGGCACGACCCGCCCCGCGGCGGCCCGGGACTCACTCCCCGGACAGGCCCTGCTCCAGCACCCGGCCCTCGCCCGGCGCCATCGTCGTCAGGATCCGCTCCAGATCCTCCATCGAGGCGAACTCAACGGTGATCTTGCCCTTCTTCTGACCCAGGTCCACCTTCACCCGGGTCTCGAACCGGTCCGACAGCCGCGTCGCCAGCTCGCTCAGCGCCGGGGACACCCGGGCACCCGCCCGCGGCCCCTTGGGCTTCACCGTGCTCGCCGGCTCCGAGCCCATCAGCGACACGATCTCCTCGACCGCACGGACCGAGAGGCCCTCGGCCACGATGCGGGCCGCCAGCTGGTCCTGCGCCTCGTGGTCCTGCACACCCACCAGCGCACGGGCGTGCCCCGCCAGGAGGACGCCCGCAGCCACCCGCCGCTGCACCGGCGGCGACAGCTTCAGCAGCCGCAGGGTGTTGGTCACCTGGGGACGGGAACGGCCGATCCGGTCGGCCAGCTCGTCGTGGGTGCAGTTGAAGTCCTGCAGCAGCTGGTCGTAGGCCGCAGCCTCCTCCAGCGGGTTCAGCTGAGCCCGGTGAAGGTTCTCCAACAGGGCGTCCAGCAGCAGCTTCTCGTCGTCCGTCGCCCGGATGATCGCCGGGATGCGCTCCAGTCCCGCCTCACGGCACGCCCGCCACCGGCGCTCGCCCATGACCAGCTCGTAGCGGTCCGGACCCGCCTGCCGCACCACCACCGGCTGGAGCAGGCCCACCTCCTGGATGGAGGTCACCAGCTCCGCCAGCGCGTCCGCGTCGAACACGTCGCGGGGCTGCCGCGGGTTCGGCGTGATCGCGTCCATCGGCAGCTCGGCGAAGGTCGCGCCCGCCACTTCGTTGGCCGCGGGCTCCACTGCCTCCGGCGCGTCAATCACATCGACCGATGTTTCACGTGAAACATCGGCCTGCGCGAGCGAAGCCAGCTTCGCCGCGGCGACTCCGCGCTCCGAGGGCAGCACCGGCACTGCGGCCGGAGACGTCGAGCCCGTACCGATCACCGACGGCGTCTTCTCCTGGGGAGCGGCGGGGATCAGCGCGCCGAGCCCCCGCCCCAGACCCCTACGTCGCTCACTCACTGGATGCCCTCCGCCATGCTCTGCGTGCTGTTCATGCCCGCGCCCATATGGGCGTTCCGGGCGTCGTACTGGATTCCGGCCCCGCGGAACGCGATCTCCCGCGCCGCCTCCATGTAGGAGAGGGAACCACTGGACCCCGGATCGTAGGTGAGCACCGTCTGCCCGTAGCTGGGGGCCTCGGAGATGCGCACCGACCGCGGGATGCTCGTGCGCAGCACCTCGTTGCCGAAGTGGGAACGCACCTCGTCCGCCACCTGGGACGCGAGCCGGGTCCTGCCGTCGTACATCGTCAGCAGGATCGTGGAGACGTGCAGCGTCGGGTTCAGGTGGGCCCGAACCAGGTCGACGTTGCGCAAGAGCTGTCCCAGGCCCTCCAGCGCGTAGTACTCGCACTGGATCGGGATCAGCACCTCGGCGCCGGCCACCAGGGCGTTCACCGTCAGGAGTCCCAGCGAGGGCGGGCAGTCGATCAGGATGTAGTCGAGCGGCTGCTCGTACGCCTGGATGGCCCGCTGGAGGCGGCTCTCACGGGCGACCAGCGAGACCAGCTCGATCTCCGCGCCCGCCAGGTCGATCGTGGCCGGGGCACAGAAGAGCCCTTCCACGTCCACCACCGGCTGGACGACCTCGAGCAGCGGGCGGCTGTCCACCAGCACGTCGTAGATCGACGGCACGTCCGCGTGGTGGTCGATACCGAGGGCCGTGGAGGCATTGCCCTGCGGGTCCAGGTCGATCACCAGGACGCGGGCACCGTGCAGCGCCAGCGAGGCCGCCAGATTCACCGTCGTGGTGGTCTTGCCGACCCCGCCCTTCTGGTTGGCGACCACGATCACCCGGCGCTGGTGCGGACGGGGCAGCCCCTCGCCGGCACGGCTCAGCGCCTCGACCGCAAAGGGGGCGACTCCGCCGCTGGGCGTGTCGTTGTCGGCAAGGGGCACAGACGATGTTTCACGTGAAACATCGCCGCCCGCCGATTCAGAGCGGGGACCGGGGACCGGATCGGCCATCGGCCCCGCGAGGTTGGCGTCGGACCGCACGGTGTCACTCTCCTCGACATCAGGCTCGCGATGAACAGAGCCTGCCATGCCCCCGGGGTCGCGAACCAGCGGGGCCCGTACTCCTGTGGATGAATCCACCGTTGTGGACAACTCCGCCCCCCCTTCTCCCGTACCGGAGCGGGGAGCCGCGGCTGCACGGCCGCGGCTGATGATTCCGTGCAGCAGGTAGCGATGTTTCACGTGAAACACGATGCCGGGACCGCGACTGCAGGCCTCTACGACACTCCGAAATCCATACCTATAGGGCCCAACACGCGCGAAAAGGGCCCGGTGGAACCCTCTGGTTCCCCCGGGCCGCTCCTCACACCAACCGGACCTCAACGGTGCCGACGGGTCCGCCCCACGCGCGCAGCCTTGGCCCGCTTGGCGGCGAACCTCACACCGCCGGGGCTCTCCCCGACCTCGACCCTGACCACCGTCGACATCGGGTCCACGACCCCTTCGCCCACCTGGAGCACCGAGGTCTTCACCACACCCAGCTTCGCCAGAGCAGCCTTCGCCGCCACCAGCTCCTCCTCGGCGGTGTCGCCCTTGAGAGCCAGCATCTCGCCGTACGGGCGCAGCAGCGGCACGCCCCAGCCCGCGAGCCGGTCCAGCGGGGCCACCGCGCGCGCCGTCACCACGTGCACCGGCTGCACCTTGCCGAGAACCTCCTCGGCCCGCCCGCGCACCACCGTGACGTGGTCCAGGCCCAGCAGCTCCACGGCCTCCTGGAGGAAGGTCGTCCGCCGCAGCAGCGGCTCCAGCAGCGTGATCTTCAGATCCCGCCGCACCAGGGCCAGCGGGATACCGGGCAGGCCGGCGCCGGAGCCCACGTCGCAGACCGTGACGCCCTCGGGCACCACCTCCGAGAGCACGGCGCAGTTCAGCAGGTGCCGCTCCCACAGCCGCGGGACCTCACGCGGACCGATCAGGCCGCGCTTGACGCCCGCGTCCGCCAGCAGCTCCGCGTACCGCACGGCTTCCGGGAAAAACTCGCCGAACACCGCGCGTGCCTGTTCGGGCGCCGGGGGAAGCTCCGCTGCCTCCGTCACGGGGACCGTCCTTCCGTATTGCGTACCGCGCTTGCGTACCACGGCACTGCCAGGCTGACAAACTTCGGCCCCGCCTGCGACACAGACGGGGCCGAACCATCGGATGTAACGGGTCAGGCAGGGAGCACGACGACGAAGCGCTGCGGCTCCTCGCCCTCCGACTCGCTGCGCAGACCGGCGGCCGCCACGGCGTCGTGGACGACCTTGCGCTCGAACGGGGTCATGGGGGCCAGCTTCAGCGGCTCGCCGGACGCCTTCACGTCCTCCGCGGCCTTGGCGCCCAGCGCCGCCAGCTCCTCGCGCTTCTTCGCCCGGAACCCGGCGATGTCCAGCATCAGCCGGCTGCGGTCCCCGGTCTCACGGTGCACGGCGAGGCGGGTGAGCTCCTGGAGCGCCTCCAGGACCTCGCCGTCGCGGCCCACGAGCTTCTGCAGGTCACGGCTGCCCGAGTCGCTGACGATCGACACCGAGGCACGGTCGGCCTCCACGTCCATGTCGATGTCACCGTCCAGGTCGGCGATGTCCAGCAGACCCTCGAGGTAGTCGGCCGCGATCTCACCCTCCTGCTCGAGGCGGGTCAGGGTGTCGCCACTCTCAGCGGCGGCCGTGGTGGTGCCTTCCGTCACGGGAGGGACTCCTTCTTACTTCTTGGAAGAGGGCTTGGAGGGCGGCGTCTGACGCTGTGCCTTCGTCTGGCGCTTGGGCTGCTGGCGCTTGGGGGCACCGCCGCTCGCCGCGTCGGAGTCCGCCGTGGCCTCGGCACTCTTGATCACGGAACCGTCCGCCTGGGCGGCCAGGCCCTGCTTCGTCAGAGCAGTGATGAACTTGCGCTCGTTGTCGTTGCGGTCCGGGCCCTTGGCCACGATCGTCGCGACGATCTTCTTCCGGCGCCGGCCCTTCACGTCACCGTGGGAGCCGATGTGCTTCAGCAGACGCGTCAGGTACTGGTCCTGCGCCTTGCTGCCCGGCGTCGGGTTCTGGTTGATCACGTACATCTGCTGGCCCATGGTCCACACGTTCGTGGTCAGCCAGTAGACGAGGACACCGACGGGGAAGTTGATGCCCATGAAGGCGAAGATCAGCGGGAAGATGTACATGAGCATCTTCTGCTGCTGCATGAACGGCGTCTTGACCGACAGGTCGACGTTCTTCTGCATCAGCTGGCGCTGCGTGTAGAACTGCGACAGCGACATCATGATGATCATCACCGCGGTGACGATCCGGACGTCCATGAGGCTGGCGCCGAGCGCGGCGACCTTCTCCTCGCTGTCCATGAACTTCGCAGCCAGCGGAGCACCGAAGATGTGCGCCTGACGGGCGCTCTCCAGCAGCTGCTGGTTGATGACGCCGATCGTCTTGCCGTTGGCGATGGCCGACAGCACGCTGTACAGCGCGAAGAAGAACGGGGACTGCGCCAGGATCGGAAGGCACGAGGAGAGCGGGTTGGTACCCGTCTCCTTGTACAGCTTCATCATCTCTTCGGACTGGCGCTGCTTGTCGTTCTTGTAGCGCTCCTGGATCGCCTTCATCTTCGGCTGGAGCGCCTGCATACCGCGCGTTGCCTTGATCTGCTTCACGAAGAGCGGGATGAGGCAGATACGGATCAAGATCACCAGGGACACGATGGACAGGCCCCAGGCCCATCCGCTGTCCGGGCCGAAGATCGCACCGTACAGCGTGTGGAACTGGACGATGATCCACGAGACGGGCGTGGTGATAAAGCTGAACAGACTGGCAATCGTGTCCACTAATCAGGCTCCTTGAGCATTGCGAGGTCTACGCAACGCACTGCGCAGCTGCTCGTGCCAACGCGGGCGTTTACGAGGTGGGACATGGTCGACACCACCCGCGGACCACGGGTTGCACCGCAGGATCCGCCAGGCGGTCAGGACCGTCCCCTTCACCGCACCATGCCGGTCGATGGCCGTGTACCCGTAGTGCGAGCACGAGGGGTAGTAGCGGCACACCGGCCCGAGCAGCGGACTGATCGTCCACTGGTACAGCTTGATCAAAGCGAGCAGCGGGTACTTCATCGAGCTGCGCCTCCCAGGAGCCGCAGCAGAGCGGCATCCAGGTCCCGGGCCAGATCGTCGAGGCCGGCATCACCCGATCCGGGCAATGCCCGCACCACCACCAGGCTACCGGCGGGCAGCCGGGACAGCCGCTCCCGCACCAGATGGCGCAGGCGGCGCTTGACCCGGTTGCGGACCACGGCGCCGCCCACGGCCTTGCTGACGACGAAACCCGCACGCGTCGGGGGATCTGTCTCCCCCGACCCGTGCGGGTCCGTTGCACCGCTTGTACGTAGGTGGACGACGAGGAGCGGGCGACCGGCCCGGCGGCCTCGGCGTACCGCGCTCGCGAAGTCCTCGCGCCGCCTCAGCCGATTTTCGGGAGACAGCACGACGTCACGATCCGCGTGTGATTACGCGGAGAGGGCGGCGCGGCCCTTGCTGCGACGGTTCGCGAGGATCGCGCGACCGGCACGGGTACGCATCCGCAGGCGGAAGCCGTGGGTCTTGGCGCGACGACGGTTGTTCGGCTGGAAGGTGCGCTTGCTCACTCGGGGGCTCCAGAAAATGAATCGTTGTGGCGGTACATCGCCTGGCTGTCACCGTGCGCCCACGAGGAACTCGCGTGTTCGCCCGAGTGGACACCGCTAAATGATCACAATCAGTGATCTTCGCCCATCGGTAGGCAGGCGGCAGCAGCCATCGACAACTCGACCTCGTTACGGTACGCGCGGCTACGCCATCCGGTCAAACCGAGCCGACACCACCCCGCACTGTGCACAGGCTGTGGACAACGACTTGAACCGCACCCGTCGCCCTGACTACCGTTGCCTGATCCCGGATTCTTTTGTCCCGACCGTCCCGAAGAACCACACCTTCGTGGGACCCCTGTGAGAGAGCGTGCCCTGTGGCTGACGTACCTGCCGATCTTGCCGCAGTGTGGCCAAGGGTGCTCGAAAAGCTCCTCGGGGAGGGACAGCAGGCCATCGAGCCCAAGGACCGGCAGTGGGTCGAGCGCTGCCAGCCCCTGGCCCTCGTCGCCGACACCGCGCTGCTCGCCGTCCCCAATGAATACGGCAAGCGCGTCCTCGAAGGCCGCCTCGCGCCCCTGATCAGCGATGCCCTCAGCCGCGAGTGCGGCCGCCCCATCCGCATCGCGATCACCGTCGACGACTCCGCCGGCGAGCCCGCGCCCCTGGCCGCGCCCGCCCCGCAGCGCCCCGAGTCCTACGAGCCCTACGGCGGCCAGCGCCCCGGCGGCCACACGGGGCCCGGCCCCGCCGACGACCAGCTGCCCACCGCCCGCCCCGCCTACCCGGACTACCAGCAGCCGCGCCCCGAGCCCGGCGCCTGGCCCCGCGGCGGGCAGCAGGACGACTACGGCTGGCAGCAGCCGCGCCTCGGCGGCTTCCCCGAGCGCGACCCGTACGCCTCCCCGCAGCCGGGCTACCTCCAGCAGCCCGAGCCGGGCGGCTACGACAAGGGCTCCTACGACCAGCAGTCGTACGAATCGCAGTACGACCAGTCCTACGACCAGCCTTACGAGCAGTCGCCCGCCACGCGCCCGGCGCCCGGCCGGCCCGCGCCGCCGCCGGCCCCGTCCGGCGGCTCCACCTCGGGCCCGCTGGAGCCGACCGCCCGGCTGAACCCCAAGTACCTCTTCGACACCTTCGTCATCGGCGCCTCCAACCGCTTCGCGCACGCGGCCGCGGTGGCCGTCGCCGAGGCGCCGGCGAAGGCGTACAACCCCCTCTTCATCTACGGGGAGTCCGGGCTCGGCAAGACACACCTGCTGCACGCCATCGGGCACTACGCACGGAGCCTCTACCCGGGCACCCGCGTCCGCTACGTGAGCTCCGAGGAGTTCACGAACGAGTTCATCAACTCCATCCGCGACGGCAAGGGCGACGCGTTCCGCAAGCGCTACCGCGAGATGGACATCCTGCTGGTCGACGACATCCAGTTCCTCGCGAGCAAGGAGTCGACGCAGGAGGAGTTCTTCCACACCTTCAACACGCTCCACAACGCCAACAAGCAGATCGTGCTCTCCTCCGACCGGCCGCCCAAGCAGCTGGTCACCCTGGAGGACCGCCTCCGCAACCGCTTCGAGTGGGGCCTGATCACCGACGTCCAGCCGCCCGAGCTGGAGACCCGCATCGCGATCCTGCGCAAGAAGGCCGTCCAGGAGCAGCTCAACGCCCCGCCGGAGGTCCTGGAGTTCATCGCCTCCCGCATCTCGCGCAACATCCGCGAGCTGGAGGGGGCGCTGATCCGGGTCACGGCGTTCGCGAGCCTGAACCGCCAGCCGGTCGACCTCGGGCTGACCGAGGACGTCCTGAAGAACCTGATCCCCGGCGGCGAGGACTCGGCGCCCGAGATCACGGCCTCGGACATCATGGCGGCCACCGCCGACTACTTCGGCCTCACCGTGGACGACCTGTGCGGCTCCTCGCGCAGCCGCGTGCTGGTCACCGCCCGCCAGATCGCCATGTACCTGTGCCGGGAGCTCACCGACCTGTCGCTGCCCAAGATCGGGGCGCAGTTCGGCGGCCGGGACCACACCACCGTCATGCACGCGGACCGCAAGATCCGGGCCCTGATGGCGGAGCGCCGCTCCATCTACAACCAGGTCACCGAGCTCACCAACCGCATCAAGAACGGCTGAGCCGAGGCCCTTTCCGGGCCCCTTCCGACGGCTCCTCCGCCCTGTCTCCGCCCCTTCTCCGTCCCTCCACACCTCTTTTCAGGGCGCTCCCGGGTCACTCCGGGGGCGCCCTTCTTCGTGCGCGCGCCCTCGGTCTGTTCGAATACGCCCCCTGTGGAGCAACTTGTCCACAGATTGCGGGACTTTCTGCGGTCCACAGGCTGGGGACGGGTTCCGTCGCCCACAATCTGTCCACAGGGCAGCCTGTTGATGCGCCATCAGGGCAGGTCAGTAGCCTGTGGAATTGTGCGCAGGCGCTGTCCACAGGCTGTGGACAGAAGATCCGTCCACAGGTTCGTCCACGGCGTTGTCCACCGTCGACCCACAGGTTGCCCCATCCTGTGCACAGGATCCGACGACTTACCCACACCGCTGTCCACTGTTCGGCAACAGCAGCCCCCTGCTCACCGCCCGGAGTGAAAGCCGTCACACAGAAGTCGACGTTTGGGCTGTGGAGTACTTGGGGAAAGCTGGGGACACACCTGTGGAGTAGTCCGGGTCACCTGGGGATGGCCTGTGCAGAAGTTTTCGTTCTCCACAGCACCCCCCTGTTGTCCACCGGTGCCACCCACAGGGTGTGGGGATAAAAAACAGTTGCTGACCTGCGCAAACCGCGTTATCCACGGTTTCCACAGGCCCTACTACTACCCCCATGGACAGTTAGCCCGGATTCGGTTTTCAAGCGGGTGCTGTGCACAACGTGGTCGAGAGGCCGCCCCGACACCTCGCTCCCGATTTGACGGTCGGCAGCACCAGCTGTCGGCGCCGTACGTCAGACTGGTTCCCGGCATCGAGGCTCCGAGCCGTCCAGGCACCGAGGCAGCGAGAGCCGACGACGAAGGCCGGCAGGCGAGCGAGCAACAGCAGGAGGCGGTTCCGGTGAAGATCCGGGTGGAGCGCGACGTACTCGCGGAGGCGGTGGCCTGGGCTGCCCGCAGCCTCCCGGCCCGGCCGCCGGTGCCCGTCCTCGCGGGCCTGCTGCTGAAGGCCGAGGAGGGCACGCTGTCCCTCTCCGGCTTCGACTACGAGGTCTCGGCCCGCGTCTCCGTCGAGGCGGACGTGGAGGAGGACGGCACCGTCCTCGTCTCCGGCCGGCTCCTCGCCGACATCTGCCGCGCCCTCCCCAATCGGCCGGTGGAGATTTCCACAGACGGTGTACGGGCGACCGTGGTCTGCGGCTCCTCCCGATTCACACTCCACACCCTGCCTGTGGAGGAGTACCCGGCGCTGCCGCAGATGCCGACCGCGACGGGCACCGTGCCCGGCGAGGTGTTCGCCTCCGCCGCCGCCCAGGTCGCCATCGCCGCCGGCCGCGACGACACGCTGCCCGTCCTGACCGGTGTCCGCATCGAGATCGAGGGCGACCGCGTCACCCTGGCCTCCACCGACCGCTACCGCTTCGCGGTCCGCGAGTTCCTGTGGAAGCCGGAGAACCCGGACGCCTCCGCCGTGGCCCTGGTGCCCGCCAAGACGCTCCTCGACACCGCCAAGTCCCTGACCAGCGGTGACACCGTCACCCTGGCGCTGTCCGGCTCCGGCGCGGGCGAGGGCCTCATCGGCTTCGAGGGCGCCGGCCGCCGCACCACCACCCGCCTGCTCGAGGGTGACCTGCCGAAGTACCGCACCCTCTTCCCGACGGAGTTCAACTCCATCGCGGTGATCGAGACCGCCCCGTTCGTCGAGGCCGTCAAGCGCGTGGCCCTGGTCGCCGAGCGCAACACCCCGGTCCGCCTCAGCTTCGAGACGGGCGTGCTGACCCTCGAGGCCGGCTCCTCCGACGATGCACAGGCTGTGGAGCGCGTCGACGCCCAGCTCGAGGGCGACGACATCTCGATCGCCTTCAACCCGACGTTCCTGCTCGACGGCCTGAGCGCGATCGACTCCCCGGTCGCCCAGCTGAGCTTCACCACCTCCACCAAGCCGGCGCTGCTCAGCGGGCGCCCGGCCGTCGACGCCGAGGCGGACGAGGCCTACAAGTACCTGATCATGCCGGTGCGCCTGTCCGGCTGACGCCCGCGCACGTCGGGCCCGGTCGCGCAGCCCGCGGGACCGGGCCCGACGGCGTTCGCGCCCCCCGCGCCCCCGCGGCTCAGGCCCCCGTACCGCCCGTGTGGCCCGTAGAGGCGCGCCCAGAGCCCGTACAGCGCCCGTACGGCCGTGCCCGGTGCCGCCCGTGGCGCCGGGCGGCACCGCCCGGCGTAGGCTCGGAGCCGGGTGTCCCCGGCAGTCGGGGGAGCCCGGCACACACGGCCACAACGCGTAAGGAACCACCTGATGGAGCTCGGTCTCGTCGGTCTCGGCAAGATGGGCGGCAACATGCGCGAGCGCATCCGCCGCGCAGGCCACACCGTCATCGGATACGACCGCAACCCGGATCTCGCCGATGTCCACAGCCTTTCGGAGCTTGTGGACGGCCTGCAGGCCCCCCGCGTGGTGTGGGTGATGGTCCCGGCCGGTGCCGCGACCCAGTCCACCATCGACGAGCTCGGCGACCTGCTCTCGCCCGGCGACATCGTCGTGGACGGCGGCAACTCGCGCTGGACCGACGACGAGAAGCACGCCGAGGAGCTCGCCGCCAAGGGCATCGGCTTCGTCGACTGCGGCGTCTCCGGCGGCGTGTGGGGCCTGGAGAACGGCTACGCGCTCATGTACGGCGGCGAGAAGGAGCACGTCGCCGCGGTCCAGCCGATCTTCGACGCCCTCAAGCCGGAAGGCGCGTTCGGCTCCGTGCACGCCGGCAAGGTCGGCGCGGGCCACTTCGCGAAGATGGTCCACAACGGCATCGAGTACGCCATGATGCAGGCCTACGCCGAGGGCTGGGAGCTGCTGGAGAAGGTGGACTCGGTCACCGACGTCCGCGAGGTGTTCCGGTCCTGGCAGGAGGGCACGGTCATCCGCTCCTGGCTGCTCGACCTCGCCGTCAACGCGCTGGACGAGGACGAGCACCTGGAGCAGCTGCGCGGCTTCGCGCAGGACTCGGGCGAGGGCCGGTGGACGGTGGAGGCCGCGATCGACAACGCCGTGCCGCTGCCCGCGATCACGGCCTCGCTGTTCGCGCGGTTCGCCTCGCGGCAGGACGACTCCCCGCAGATGAAGATGATCGCCGCGCTGCGCAACCAGTTCGGCGGCCACGCGGTCGAGAAGAAGTAGCCCGCCCGCCGCACGGCAGCAGCACAGCACCACAGCACCACAGAACAGCAGAGCAGGAAGCCGGGGGAGGTCGGCGCCGTATGCATGTCTCGCATCTCTCGTTGGCCGACTTCCGCTCGTACGCCCGGGCCGAGGTTCCCCTCGACCCGGGCGTCACGGCTTTCGTGGGCCCCAACGGCCAGGGCAAGACGAACCTGGTCGAGGCGATCGGCTACCTGGCGACGCTGGGCAGCCACCGGGTCTCCTCGGACGCCCCGCTCGTGCGCATGGGCGCGGAGCGGGCGGTGATCCGGGCGGCGGTCCGGCAGGGGGAGCGCCAGCAGCTGGTGGAGCTGGAGCTCAACCCGGGGCGGGCGAACCGGGCGCGCATCAACCGGTCCTCGCAGGTCAGGCCGCGGGACGTGCTGGGGATCGTACGGACGGTGCTCTTCGCGCCGGAGGACCTGGCCCTGGTCAAGGGGGACCCCGGCGAGCGCCGGCGCTTCCTGGACGAGCTGGTCACGGCGCGCTCGCCGCGGATGGCCGGTGTGCGCTCGGACTACGAGCGCGTGCTCAAGCAGCGCAACACGCTGCTGAAGTCCGCGGCGATGGCCCGCAGGCACGGCGGCCGCTCGATGGACCTGTCGACGCTGGACGTGTGGGACCAGCACCTGGCGCGGGCGGGCGCGGAGCTGCTGGCGCAGCGGCTGGACCTGATCGCGACGCTGCTGCCGCTGGCGGACAAGGCGTACGAGCAGCTCGCCCCCGGCGGCGGGCCGCTGGGGCTGGCGTACCGTTCCTCCGCGGGCGAGGCGGTGGACAGCGGGGCGGCGCGGTCCCGGGAGACGCTGTACGAGGCGCTGCTGCAGGCGCTCACGGAGGTCCGCAAGCAGGAGATCGAGCGGGGCGTGACCCTGGTGGGCCCGCACCGGGACGAGATGCTGCTGCGGCTGGGGGAGCTGCCGGCGAAGGGGTACGCGAGCCACGGGGAGTCGTGGTCGTACGCGCTGGCGCTGCGGCTGGCCTCGTACGAGCTGCTCCGCGCGGAGGGGACCGAGCCGGTGCTGATCCTCGACGACGTGTTCGCGGAGCTGGACGCCCGGCGCCGGGAGCGGCTGGCCGAGCTGGTGGCGCCGGGGGAGCAGGTGCTGGTGACGGCGGCGGTGGACGACGACGTTCCGGACGTTTTGGTGGGGGCGCGGTTCGGGGTGTCCGGCGGTGAGGTGACCCGGCTGTGAGTACGGACAGGCAGCCCGACCGGCACGACCGGGCCGACCGGCACGACGGGCGGGAGACGAGACAGACCCGGGATCAGTCGCGGGAGCCGCAGCCGAACCGGAAGGCGCCCGAGCCCTCCGGCGTGGACCTGGCGCGGCAGGCGCTGGCGGCCGCCCGCGAGGCGGCGCGGGCCCGCGGCAACGCCGCCGCCGGGAAGAAGGGGCGGCCGCAGCAGGGGCTGCGCTCGGGCGCCCGCGCGGACGGCCGGGACCCGATGCCGCTGATGGCGGCGCTGGACCGGCTGCGCACGGAGCGCGGCTGGGAGATGCCGATGGCGGTGGCCGGCGTGATGGAGCGCTGGCCTGAGATCGTCGGGCCGGAGATCGCCGCGCACTGCGAACCGGAACGCTACGAGGACCGTGAACTGGTCGTGCGGTGCGATTCCTCGGCGTGGGCGGCGCAGCTGAAGCTGTTGGCGCCGCAGCTGGTCGCGCGGCTCAACGCCGACCTGGGCCAGGGGACGGTCCGGCTGATCAAGGTGCAGGGTCCGGGCGGGCGGCCGAAGCGGTACGGACCCTTGCGGGCACCGGGCAGCACGGGCCCCGGGGACACCTACGGATAGGCGGCCGCAGCGGCGGCGCGGGTGGCGTCCCTCACGGTAGCCGGAGGTTGACAGGCCGAAGCGCTGGGTGCCCGTGTGAGCCTCTTTGAGCCCCGGTCTGAATATGGGGAGTCGCGAGAGGGAGGTTCAGGGCGGCACATGCGGATCCAGGTACCGGCAAACCCCCATTGATGTCAGCGCTACCGGTAGACTTAGTGCTAAGTCCCGCCCGCTTGCGGGATCCGCCGAGCAACACCGACAACGCAGATCGACGCAGCCGTTCCCGCCGGCCCACTCGCGCCGCCTGGGAGTCCGGTCTGCGCTGTGCCAGAAAGGGCGCTTCGTGGCCGATTCCGGCGACTCCAACGAGAACAACTACGACGCTAGTGCGATCCAGGTCCTGGAGGGCTTGGAGGCGGTCCGCAAGCGGCCCGGCATGTACATCGGCTCCACGGGTGAGCGCGGCCTGCACCACCTGGTGTACGAGGTCGTCGACAACGCCGTGGACGAGGCGCTGGCCGGTCACGCGGACACGATCGACGTCACGATCCTGGCCGACGGCGGCGTGCGCGTGATCGACAACGGGCGCGGCATCCCGGTCGGCATCATCCCCGCGCAGGGCAAGCCGGCCGTCGAGGTCGTGCTGACGGTGCTGCACGCGGGCGGCAAGTTCGGCGGCGGCGGCTACGCCGTCTCCGGCGGTCTGCACGGCGTGGGCGTCTCCGTCGTCAACGCCCTGTCCAGCAAGGTCTCGGTCGAGATCAAGACGGACGGCTACCGCTGGACCCAGGACTACAAGATGGGCGAGCCCACCGCGGCCCTCGCCCGCCACGAGGAGACCGACGAGCACGGCACCTCGGTGACGTTCTGGGCCGACGGGGACATCTTCGAGACCACCGAGTACTCCTTCGAGACGCTCTCCCGCCGCTTCCAGGAGATGGCCTTCCTCAACAAGGGCCTGACGCTGAAGCTGACGGACGAGCGCGAGTCCGCCAAGGCCACGGTCGGCGCCGACTCCCCGGAGGAGGCCGAGCAGCCCGACAAGGTGCGCAGCGTCACGTACTACTACGAGGGCGGCATCGTCGACTTCGTGAAGTACCTGAACTCGCGCAAGGGCGATCTGGTCCACCCGACGGTCATCGACATCGCGGCCGACGACAAGGAGCGGATGCTCTCGGTCGAGATCGCGATGCAGTGGAACACCGGGTACACCGAGGGCGTCTACTCCTTCGCCAACATCATCCACACCCACGAGGGCGGCACCCACGAGGAGGGCTTCCGCGCCGCGCTGACCTCGCTGGTCAACAAGTACGCGCGCGACAAGAAGATCCTGCGCGAGAAGGACGACAACCTCACGGGCGAGGACATCCGCGAGGGTCTGACGGCGATCATCTCGGTCAAGCTCAGCGAGCCGCAGTTCGAGGGCCAGACCAAGACCAAGCTGGGCAACACGGAGGCGAAGACCTTCGTCCAGAAGGCGGTCTACGAGCACTTCGCCGACTGGCTGGACCGCAACCCGAACGAGGCCGCGGACATCGTCCGCAAGTCCGTCCAGGCCGCCACGGCCCGTGTCGCCGCCCGCAAGGCCCGCGACCTGACGCGCCGCAAGGGCCTGCTGGAGAGCGCCTCGCTGCCCGGCAAGCTGTCGGACTGCCAGTCGAACGACCCGACGAAGTGCGAGATCTTCATCGTCGAGGGCGACTCCGCCGGCGGCTCCGCCAAGTCCGGCCGCAACCCGATGTACCAGGCCATCCTGCCGATCCGCGGCAAGATCCTGAACGTCGAGAAGGCCCGGATCGACAAGATCCTGCAGAACACCGAGATCCAGGCGCTGATCTCCGCCTTCGGCACCGGTGTGCACGAGGACTTCGACATCGAGAAGCTCCGGTACCACAAGATCATCCTGATGGCCGACGCCGACGTCGACGGCCAGCACATCAACACCCTGCTGCTGACCTTCCTGTTCCGCTTCATGCGCCCGCTGGTCGAGGCCGGTCACGTGTACCTGTCCCGCCCGCCGCTCTACAAGATCAAGTGGGGCCGTGACGACTTCGAGTACGCGTACTCGGACCGCGAGCGCGACGCCCTGGTGGAGCTCGGCAAGCAGAACGGCAAGCGGATCAGGGAAGACTCGATCCAGCGCTTCAAGGGTCTCGGCGAGATGAACGCCGAGGAGCTGCGCGTCACCACGATGGACGTGGACCACCGCGTCCTCGGCCAGGTCACGCTCGACGACGCGGCCCAGGCCGACGACCTGTTCTCGGTGCTGATGGGTGAGGACGTCGAGGCCCGGCGCTCCTTCATCCAGCGCAACGCCAAGGACGTCCGCTTCCTCGACATCTGAGTCGGTCCGTTCGCTGACCGCCTGAAAGGACCTGAAGACCAGCAATGGCCGACGAGAACACTCCCACCACCACCGAGACCCCCGAAGAGGAGCCGCAGGTGCGGATCGAGCCCGTCGGGCTCGAGACGGAGATGCAGCGCTCCTACCTCGACTACGCGATGTCCGTCATCGTGTCCCGTGCGCTGCCCGACGTGCGCGACGGCCTCAAGCCGGTGCACCGCCGCGTGCTGTACGCGATGTACGACGGCGGCTACCGGCCCGAGAAGGGCTTCTACAAGTGCGCCCGCGTCGTCGGCGACGTCATGGGCACCTACCACCCGCACGGCGACTCCTCGATCTACGACGCCCTGGTCCGCCTGGCCCAGCCGTGGTCGATGCGCATGCCGCTGGTGGACTCCAACGGCAACTTCGGCTCCCCGGGCAACGACCCGGCCGCCGCCATGCGCTACACCGAGTGCAAGATGGCGCCGCTGTCGATGGAGATGGTCCGCGACATCGACGAGGAGACCGTCGACTTCACGGACAACTACGACGGCCGCAACCAGGAGCCGACGGTCCTGCCGGCGCGCTTCCCGAACCTGCTGGTCAACGGCTCCGCCGGTATCGCCGTCGGTATGGCCACCAACATCCCGCCGCACAACCTGCGCGAGGTCGCGGACGGCGCCCAGTGGTACCTGGCCAACCCCGAGGCCACGCACGAGGAGCTGCTGGACGCGCTCGTCGACCGGATCAAGGGCCCGGACTTCCCGACCGGCGCGCTGGTCGTGGGCCGCAAGGGCATCGAGGAGGCGTACCGCACCGGCCGCGGCTCCATCACGATGCGCGCGGTGGTCGAGGTCGAGGAGATCCAGAACCGCCAGTGCCTGGTGGTGACCGAGCTCCCGTACCAGGTCAACCCGGACAACCTCGCGCAGAAGATCGCCGACCTGGTCAAGGACGGCCGGATCGGCGGCATCGCCGACGTCCGCGACGAGACCTCCTCGCGGACCGGCCAGCGCCTGGTGATCGTCCTCAAGCGGGACGCGGTCGCCAAGGTCGTGCTGAACAACCTGTACAAGCACACCGACCTGCAGACGAACTTCGGCGCCAACATGCTGGCGCTGGTGGACGGCGTGCCGCGCACGCTCTCGCTGGACGCGTTCATCCGCCACTGGGTGCACCACCAGATCGAGGTCATCGTCCGGCGGACGAAGTTCCGCCTGCGCAAGGCCGAGGAGCGCGCCCAC
The DNA here is from genome assembly GCF_040645035.1 of Streptomyces sp. NPDC046876. NCBI lineage: Bacteria > Bacillati > Actinomycetota > Actinomycetes > Kitasatosporales > Streptomycetaceae > Streptomyces > Streptomyces sp. NPDC046876. The sequence goes on from NZ_JBEYXK010000004.1 coordinate 151,700, forward strand.
ATCCTGCGCGGCCTGCTCAAGGCGCTGGACGCGATCGACGAGGTCATCGCCCTGATCCGGCGCAGCGAGACGGTCGAGATCGCGCGCGAGGGCCTGATGGGCCTGCTCCAGATCGACGAGATCCAGGCCAACGCCATCCTCGAGATGCAGCTGCGCCGCCTGGCCGCCCTCGAGCGCCAGAAGATCGTCGCCGAGCACGACGAGCTCCAGGCGAAGATCAACGAGTACAACGCGATCCTGGCCTCGCCGGAGAAGCAGCGCGGCATCGTCAGCGAGGAGCTGGCCGCGATCGTCGAGAAGTTCGGCGACGACCGGCGCTCCAAGCTGGTGCCCTTCGACGGGGACATGTCCATCGAGGACCTGATCGCCGAAGAGGACATCGTCGTCACGATCACGCGCGGCGGCTACGTCAAGCGCACCAAGACCGACGACTACCGCTCGCAGAAGCGCGGCGGCAAGGGCGTACGCGGTACGAAGCTGAAGGAAGACGACATCGTCGACCACTTCTTCGTCTCCACCACGCACCACTGGCTGCTGTTCTTCACCAACAAGGGCCGGGTCTACCGCGCCAAGGCCTATGAGCTGCCGGACGCCGGCCGGGACGCGCGCGGCCAGCACGTGGCGAACCTGCTGGCCTTCCAGCCGGACGAGCAGATCGCCGAGATCCTCGCGATCCGCGACTACGAGGCAGCCCCGTACCTGATCCTGGCCACCAAGGCCGGCCTGGTGAAGAAGACGGCGCTGAAGGACTACGACTCGCCCCGTTCGGGTGGTGTCATCGCGATCAACCTGCGCGAGCGGGAGGACGGCAGCGACGACGAGCTGATCGGCGCCGAGCTGGTGTCCGCCGAGGACGACCTGCTGCTGATCAGCAAGAAGGCGCAGTCGATCCGCTTCACGGCGACCGACGAGGCGCTGCGCCCGATGGGCCGCGCGACCTCCGGTGTGAAGGGCATGAGCTTCCGCGAGGGCGACGAACTGCTCTCCATGAGCGTGGTCCGCCCCGGTACGTTCGTCTTCACCGCGACCGACGGCGGCTACGCCAAGCGGACGCCGGTCGACGAGTACCGCGTCCAGGGCCGCGGCGGTCTGGGCATCAAGGCCGCCAAGATCGTGGAGGACCGCGGCTCGCTCGTGGGCGCGCTCGTGGTGGACGCGTCGGACGAGATTCTCGCCATCACGCTCGGCGGTGGTGTGATCCGTACGCGAGTCAACGAAGTCAGGGAGACCGGCCGTGACACCATGGGCGTCCAGCTGATCAACCTGGGCAAGCGCGATGCCGTCGTCGGCATCGCCCGCAACGCCGAGGCCGGTCAGGAAGCGGACGACGTCGAGGAGTCCGAGGCGGCCGAACCGCAGGCCGCCGAGGCAGCCGAGGGCGCACAGCCCTCGGCCGGGGAGCACGAGGAGTAAGTCGTGAGTGGAGCCACGGGCGCCGGACCGGCCAAGACTGGGGAGGACGGTGCCCGTGGCCCCGCCGCGGACTCCCAGGGTGGGGCCGGCGCCGCCGAGGGCAGGGGGACAACCGTGACGGACGCCCGCGAGCCGAAGCAGAAGCAGGAGAAGGCCGCCGCCAAGCCGGCGGCCGCCGCTCCGGCCAAGCCGGCCGCCAAGCAGAGCGCGAAGCAGGGTGCGAAGCAGGCCGGCACGCAGGCCGCCCCTGCTGCGGCCCCGCCGGCCGACCGGCAGGCCGACGAGGAGCCCTACTACCCGCCGCAGGCGTACGCGGCCCCCTCGGGCCCCGGTGCGCAGCGTGGGGCCGGGGACTCCGGTGCCGCACGCAAACCGCGTCCGGCGGTCCGTACGACGCCCAGGACGCGCAAGGCGCGGCTGCGGGTGGCCAAGGCCGACCCGTGGTCGGTGATGAAGGTCAGCTTCCTGCTGTCGATCGCGCTCGGCGTGTGCACCGTCGTCGCGGCGGCGGTGCTGTGGATGGTCATGGACGCCATGGGCGTCTTCTCGACCGTCGGCAGCACGATCAGCGAGGCGACCGGCTCGAACGAGGGCAACGGTTTCGACCTCCAGTCCTTCATGTCCCTGCCGCGGGTGCTGATCTTCACCTCGGTGATCGCCGTGATCGACGTCGTGCTCGCGACGGCGCTGGCGACGCTGGGCGCGTTCATCTACAACCTGTCCGCCGGCTTCGTGGGCGGTGTGGAGCTCACGCTCGCCGAGGACGAATGACCGTCGGATGACCTGCGGGGACGCCCCACGGGAACGGATTTTGGCGGGACCGTGTCTGTGCGCTAATCTTCAGGAGTCAGCGCGCAGCGCGGATGGGGCTATAGCTCAGTTGGTTAGAGCGCATCCCTGATAAGGATGAGGCCACAGGTTCAAATCCTGTTAGCCCCACAGACGACGAAGACCCCCGGGCCCCACGGCCCGGGGGTCTTCGTCGTTCGGCCACCCGGGGCTTCCCAGGTCACCGAACGGTATCGATCGGTGTGTATTGTTGGCCGCCAGAAGTACCCAACGTCAACGAAAGACGAGGTCGCGCGGTGAAGAAGCTGCTCCTGGTCGCACTGGCCGCCATCGGCGGGCTCCTCGTGTACCGCCAGATCCAGGCGGACCGCGCCGAGCAGGACCTGTGGACGGAGGCTACCGACTCCGTGCCTTCTGGTTCCGGCGTGTGAGACCCAAGGCCGATCTCATGAAGCCCCGGCTGCCGCTGCGGCCGGGGCTTTGTGCTGCTCGGTGACGGAAACGTCCGTTACTCACGGATTCGGTTGCTTCAGCACATTCGGGGGTGGGTGTGAGGAGTCCGGCGCGGAGGGCGGTCCCGGCGGGGGCGGCGGCCCTGGGCCTGTTGGGCCTGCTGCTGGGCCTGCCGGGGACTGCGCACGCGGCCGGGGACCCGCTGCCGTCCTACCGGCCCGCGGAGGGCGCACGGAAGGTGCAGGGCGCCGCCGTCACGGCGGACGCACCGCTGGTGGAGCCGGGCAAGGCCTACGAGGACTCCATGGCCCCCGGCGAGCGCTTCTACCGGCTCAACCTGGACGACCGCTCCACCGTGTACGTCTCGGCGGTCCTGGCGCCTCCCCCCGGAGCGAAGATCGACTCCGGCAACGACGGCATCGAGGTCACGGTGATCAGCACCGACGGCCGGACCTGCCCGGGCAACCCGACCGAGGCGGACTTCGGGTACGGCAGGGGCCCCCGACCGATCGGCGCCGTCGGGCTGCGGCGGCTGGCGGAGGACACCGCATGCCAGCAGGCCGGTGTCTACTACGCGAAGCTCACCCGCAAGGCCTCCTCCGGCTCCGACCGGGCGGCGTGGCCGCTGGAGCTGAAGGTGTCGCGTGAGCCCGGCCTGAAGAGCGGCAGCGCCCCGATGGCGGCGCCGAGCTCGTGGCCCTCCGCCCGGCCGGTGGCGCCGGGCGGCAGGCCGGTGCCGCGCGAGGGCGGAACCGGCTTCAACGACGCCCGGGCGGTGGGCGCCGGAGTGTGGCGCGACGGGCTGCGGCCGGGACAGACCCGCTTCTACCGGGTGCCGCTGGACTGGGGGCAGCAGCTCGCGGTCAGCGCGGAGCTGGCCGGCGCCAGGATGACCAAGGAGTACGGGTCGGCCTCCACCGGGCTGGTCGTCGGCCTCTACACGCCGTACGGCGCCCTGGTCGCGGACAAGGACACCGCATACGACGGCAAGCAGGCGGCCGCCACCCTGCCGCTGACCGCCCCGGTGGCGTACGAGAACCGGTTCGCGAGCGACCGCACGGTGCACCCGGCCCGAGTGGCCGGCTGGTACTACCTGGCGGTCACGATGACCGAGAAGGTGGGCGAGTTCACCGAGGACGCCGTACCGGTGCCGCTCACGCTGCGGCTGAACGTGGAGGGCAGGGCCGCGGCCCCTCCCCCGTACACCGAGAGCCCGCTCCCGTCCGGCTTCGGCGTGGACGAGGGCGACCGCACGGCCGCCCGGGAGGGGCTGACGCAGCCCGAGGCGCTCGCCGCGGCGGACCGGCGCGCCACCATGGGACTGGTCGCCGCCGGCGGCTTCGGCACCGGGACCCTGCTGCTGCTCGTCCTCGGCGGGTGGGTCCTGCTGGCCCGGCGCGGGCGGGGCGCCGTCAGAGCCGGGTGAGGGCCCAGGCGCCCACGGCGAAGCACAGCAGCGCGGCGGCCAGTAGCGCCGCGGCGACCTTCCGCGGAGGCGGGGCGATCCCGGCGGGCCGCGCGGGCGGGGTGGTCGGGGCGCTCGGGGCATCCGGGGCGCTCGGGGCGCTCGGGGCGGTCCCCTGCGCGGGCGGCGCCAGGTGGAAGCTGCCGGTCGCCGAGGCAGCGGCGGCGGGCGTCGCCGCTGCCGTGCTCAGGGGGCCGTCCGGGCCGAAACCTGCGGGCAGCGGGCCGAGTTGGTCGAACACCTCGACCGGATCCTCGTCCGGGGCGGGGTCCGGCAGCATCTGGACGGCCTCGGCAAGGGCCTTGCGGGCCCCTGTGGCGGTCCGGAAGCGGCTCGCGGGGTCGGGCTGCAGGAGGTTCGCGACGACGTCCCAGAGGGGCGCAGGGATGTCCTCGGGGGCTTCGGGGACGCCCCGGGCCCGGAACTGCTCCACCAGGGCCCGGGAATCGGGCCTGCGGCCCTGCAACAGGTACAGGGCGACCAGCCCGACGGCGAAGAGGTCGGCGGGGAAGTCGGGCTCCGCGCCCTGGAGTTGCTCGGGGGCGAAATAGCCCGGCGTGCCCACCACGTGGTCGGTCTCGGTGAGCCGGGGCTCGCCCTTGCGCATCGAGATTCCGAAGTCGGACAGCCGCAGGTGCGGCCGCCCGGTTCCCGTGGCCTCCATCAGGAGGTTGGCCGGCTTGATGTCGCGGTGCACGACGCCCTCCGCGTGCACGGCCGCCAGGCCCGCCAGGAGCTGGTCGAGCAGGGTGCACACGAACCGGGGCGGCAGCGGCCCGTAGTCGCCGATCACATGCGCGAGGGAGCCGCCCGCGGCGAGGTCCATCGTGAACAGGACCTTGTCGTCGTCCGCGGCCCAGCTGGCCGGGGCCAGCACGTTCGGGTGGTCGATCCGCAGGGCCTGCTCCCGGACGAACCGCAGGAGCATGTGGGCGTCGCTCTGCTGGAGGACCTTCGCGGCCACGTACCGGCGGCGGCGGTGGTCCCAGGTCCGCCAGACCGCGCCCGCGCCGCCGCGGCCGATCGGGTCGATCAGCTCGTACCGGCCGGCGAACACCTCACCCATTGCTGCGCCCGTCCCCCGTTGCTGCTGTTCGCTGCCGTGCGCGTCCGGTCTCAGTTCTGGTGCGCCTCGTAGTGGGCGACCGCGTCGGCGGTGCGGCCCGCACCGTAGACCTTGAGGAACTCTGCCAGTTCCGGGTGGCTGGGGGCGAGCGCGTTCGCGGCGTCGATGATGTCGCCGGCGGCGGAGACCGAGCGCAGCAGCGACTGGATCTCACGGACGACGCGCTTGACGGTGGGAGCGCCCGAACCGGTGCTGGTCTGGCCGTTGTTGCTGAGGACGGAACCCCCCTGGGTCTTCTTGATCTCGTCCATCCGGTCGGTGGCCTCGGCCGCGCTGACGCTGCCGTCCGCCACCTGGCTCGCGAGGTCCTGGAGGGCCTGGACTCGCTGGACCACGGCCGGGTTGCCGATCTTGGCGCGCTGGCCGCTCATCAGCTGGGACAGCATGGGCGCCGACAGTCCGAGGACGGCAGCGAGGCGGGCCTGGTTCAAGCCGAGGTCGTCTATGAGCCGGCGGAAGAGCGCACCCAGCGGCTCCCCGTACCAGCTGCGCTGGAGCTCCCTGGCTCTGGCAGTGGCCTCTTGCTGTACTGCGTCCACTCTGACTACTCCCCTTCGCTGGTGCGAACCTCGCGAGCATCTTACGGAGAGTGGTCGCAGGGCGGGAGTCCCTATCATTTTGCGGGATGAGGGGGTGAACCCGGTACTCTGTTCTGCGGAACGGTCGCTCCTTCGCCGGAGACGGTCGCGTCCACGTGTTCGGGGCTTTAGCTCAGTTGGTAGAGCGCTGCCTTTGCAAGGCAGATGTCAGGAGTTCGAGTCTCCTAAGCTCCACAGATGGAAGCCCCCTTGACCTGCGTAAACGCCGGTCAAGGGGGCTTTGTCGCGTCTCCGGCCCGGTGGCGGGGCGCCCGTTCGGGGCCATGTTTCACGTGAAACTCAGCGGCGCGAGGACCGCAGTACGGTCGCTGCCACGGCGGCCGCGGCCGCGAGGAGGCCGGTGCCCACGGCGAACGCCAGGTGGTAGCCGGCGGTGAGCGCCTCGATGGTGGGACGGCCCGAACGGACGAGGGATTCGGTGCGGGAGGCCGCGAGCGTGGACAGGACGGCCATGCCGAGCGCCATGCCGATCTGCTGGGTGGTGTTGAACAGGCCCGAGGCCAGTCCTGCGTCCTGCTCCCCCGCACCGGACATGGCCAGGGTGGTGAGGGCCGGCATCGCCAGGCCGAAGCCGGAGGTCAGCAGCATCACCGGGAGCAGGTCGCCGGCGTAGCCGGCGTGCACCGGCAGCCGCGTCAGCAGGGCCAACGCCGGTACCAGCAGGGCGAGTCCGGCCAGCAGGACCCGCCGCTCGCCGAAGCGGGCGTTCAGCCGGGCCGAGACGGTGAGGGAGACCGCGCCGCTCACCAGGGCAGCCGGAAGCATGGCCAGCCCCGTCGCGGACGCCCCGTAGCCCAGGACCCGCTGGAGGTAGGCGGCGACCAGGATCTGGAACGCGAACATCGCGGCCACCATCAGCACCTGGACCAGATTCGCGCCGGCCACCACCCGCGAGCGCAGGATCCGCAGGGGCATCAGCGGGGTGCGGGCCCTGGCCTGGCGGACGGCGAAGGCGGCGAGGAGGGCCAGGGAGAGCGCCCCGAGGCCCAGGGTGTGGGCGGAGGTCCAGCCGTACTGCTCGACCTCGACGACCGCGTAGATGCCCGTCATCAGGCCCCCGGTCACGAGCAGGGCGCCGAGGACGTCGGCCCCCGCCCGCAGGCCCAGCCCCCGGTCGGCGGGCAGTGCGGGCAGGGCCAGGGCCAGCGTGGCGAGCCCGACGGGCAGGTTGATGAAGAAGATCCAGTGCCAGTCGAGGGCGTCGGTGAGCACCCCGCCGAGCACCTGGCCCAGCGAGGCGCCGGCGGCCCCGGTGAAGGAGAACACCGCGATGGCCCTGGTCCGTTCGCGGGACCCGGTGAACAGCGTGACCAGGATCCCGAGGCTGACCGCCGAGGCCATCGCCGCGCCCAGCCCCTGCAGGAAGCGGGCGGCCAGCAGGACCTCGGGCGAGCCGGCGAGCCCGGCCAGGGCGGAGGCGGCGGTGAAGACGGCGGTGCCGGCCAGGTACAGCCGCCTGCGGCCGAGGAGGTCGCCGAGGCGGCCGGCGAGGAGCAGCAGGCTGCCGAAGGCGATCAGGTAGGCATTGACGACCCAGCTGAGGCCGACGGGAGTGAAGTGCAGGTCGTCCTGGATCGCCGGCATCGCGACGCTGACGATGCTCCCGTCCAGGATGGTCATGAGCATGCCACTCGACAGGACGGCGAGGGCGGTCCAGCGCGAACGCAGGGCGCGGGGCCGGGGGCGGGCGTCCGCGGGCGGGGGCGGCGCGGTGGAGGCCTCGGGGCGGTCGGTGGTCGGGACGGTGGAGCCGGCGGCAGGCATGGGTGTCTCCATCCGGGAGCAGGTCGCGTGGGCGCTGTGCAGCAGGTGGTGGAACCGTAGCAGATGGTTTTGTTGCAGACGATTTATTGCGGGACTATTTTCTTCCGAACGATCGCTACGCTGGGAGGCATGACTGCCATGGCGCCCGCCCGGACCGAGCCGGACCTCTCCTACTTCCTGGACCACACCAGCCATGTGCTGCGCACCCGCATGGCGGCGGCCCTCTCCGAGATCGGGCTGACCGCCCGGATGCACTGCGTCCTCGTGCACGCCCTGGAGGAGGAGCGCACCCAGATCCAGCTCGCCGAGATCGGCGACATGGACAAGACGACGATGGTGGTCACCGTCGACGCCCTGGAGAAGGCGGGCCTGGCCGAGCGCCGGCCGTCCGCCAAGGACCGGCGGGCCCGCGTGATCGCCGTCACCGAGAAGGGCGCGGCCGTGGCGGCCCGCAGCCAGGAGATCGTCGACAGGGTCCACGCCGAGGCCCTCGCCTCCCTTGCCGCGGCCGACCGCGAGGCACTGCTGCGCGGTCTGAAGCTGCTGGCCGAGGGCGGGCTCGAGGCGCCGTCGGAAACCCCCCGGCCGGCGCGCCGCGCCCGCCAGTAGGGGCCGGGCCCGCGGGCCGTCCCCCGGATGGGGCCGTCACGGGCTGCCGTCTCGCGCCTCCTGGCCGACAGTGGACACAGGCACCGAACCAGGGGGGACCAGGGGGCGACACCACGCCGGAGGCGTACAGACACATGGGACTCTTCGATTTCCTGAGGTCCGAGAAGAAGAAACGGGCCGCATCCGAGAAGGCAGCGGCCGCGTCCGAGGACTACGCGGCCGCGTATACCGACGCGGTCGCCGCCACGCGCGTGGCGGCCTCGCGCGAGGCCGCCGAGCGGATGGCCGCCGCGGCCCCGCCGAAGCACGCTCCGCCGAAGCACGCTCCGAAGCACGCCCCGGCCGCGCCGAAGGCGGCCACCGCGCCGCCGGGCTCCGCCTGGGCCGACCATCCGCCGCACACCCCGACTCCGTCGTCGGCCGCGCACAAGGCGGTGCCGGCGGCCCCCACCCCCAAGCCCGAGGCCGTCGCGATCCGGCGGACGTACACCGTCCGGAGCGGCGACTCGCTCCTGTCGATCGCCCGGCAGGAAATGGGCAACGAGGCCCGCTGGCGCGAGCTCTACGCCATGAACCGGGGCGTCATCGGCAGCAACCCCGAGCTCATCCATCCCGGGCAGGTGCTCACGCTCCCCGACTGAGACCAGGAAGAAGAACAGGAAGAAGGGGAGGCCCGGATCCCAAGGATCCGGGCCTCCCCTTCTGTCGCCTTCTGTCGCCGCCCGCGCCTACTCGCCGGAGCTCTCCCGTTCCTTCTCCGCCAGTTCGTCGTCGAAGCTCGCCGGGGCCGCGTCGCGCGAGGACATCTCGGTCGCCGCGGGCGGCTCGACGAGCCAGTCGGGGTTCGACTGCTGGTCCCACCACTTCCACGCCACGAACGCCGCGCCCGCCAGGGCGGCGACCAGCGCCACGCCCTTGACCACGCGGCTCGTGCGCGCGCGCCGCTCCTGGCGCCGGATCAGCTTCTGCACCTCCTTGGCCGAGACCTGGCCGCGTAGCGCCGCCAGCGCCGCCAGCGATCGGGCCGCGGCCTCCTCGGCCACCGGTCGGCTCACCGCGAGCGCGTTCTCCAGCCGCGGCGTGGTGTAGTCGGCGGCCTGCCGCGCCGCATGCCGCGTCCGGTGCACCGCGTACACCGCCGCCCGGTCGACGTTCGGCGGCACATGGGTGCGCGCCGCATGCATCCGGGGCTGTAGATGGGTGTCGTACGCCGTACGCGCCTGTCGCGAGGCCTGGTGGGCGGCATGGGTCACCTTCGGTGCCAACCGCTCGTTCGCCTCCTGCGCGTAGTGCACGGCGGCGTCCCTGGCCGATTCTGCGTACGGCGCCACCACATCCGCTGCGTGCCTCATGGTGTCCCTGGCGCTGTCGGCGGCCAGGCGCACGCTGTCCTTGCGGGTCACGTGATCCTCCTCCTCGGTGGCGGACACAGTTCACCTTTCCACCCTTTGTCGGATCATGCCCGTCCAATGCCCCGGCGGCGCGCGTGACAGGGCATCCGGGTGGAGGATTTCCGTCCCGTACGGCCCTCCGTGGGAGGATCGGGAACCGACAGTGCTGACTATGGAAGGCAGATCCGTGGCCGAGAAGCTCTACGCCACCCTGAAGACCAACCACGGCGACATCGAGATCGAGCTGCTGGAGAACTTCGCCCCGAAGACCGTCCGGAATTTCGTGGAGCTCGCCACGGGCGCCCGCGAATGGACCCGTCCCACCGACGGCCAGAAGACCAAGGACCCGCTGTACGACGGCACCGTCTTCCACCGCGTCATCAGCGGCTTCATGATCCAGGGCGGCGACCCGCTCGGGAACGGCACCGGCGGCCCCGGCTACCAGTTCGCCGACGAGTTCCACCCCGACCTGGCCTTCACCAAGCCCTACCTGCTCGCCATGGCCAACGCCGGGCCGGGCACCAACGGCTGCCAGTTCTTCATCACCGTCGCCCCCACGGCCTGGCTCACGCGCAAGCACACGATCTTCGGCGAGGTCACCGACAAGGCCAGCCAGAAGGTCGTGGACACGATCGCCGGCCTGCCGACCAACCCGCGCACCGAGCGCCCCCTCGACGACGTGATCATCCAGTCCGTCGCCGTCGAGAAGCGCTGACCCGGAGCCCCGCCGCCGACCGAGGGGGACCGATGGACACCGACCGTCTGCCGGGCTGCTACCGCCACCCGGACCGCGACACGGGGATCCGCTGCACCCGCTGCGAGCGCCCCATCTGCCCCGAGTGCATGATCAGCGCCTCGGTCGGCTTCCAGTGCCCCGACTGCGTCCGCGAAGGCTCCGGTACGGGCCGGGGCGGCCCGGCCGCGCACGCGCCGCGCACCCTCGCGGGCGCGCCGGTCGCCGCCGACCCCCACCTCGTCACCAAGATCCTCATCGGGATCAATGCCGCGCTGTTCCTCGTGGGGCTCCTCGTGCCGCCGCTCGTCGTGCAGCTCGAGCTGCTCGGCCGGTACGTCGAGTACCTGGGCGGCCCCGTCGGAGGCGTCTCCACCGGCCAGTACTACCGCCTGCTGACCTCGGTGTTCCTGCACGCGGAGTGGTGGCACATCGCCGGGAACATGCTGGCCCTGTGGGTCATCGGCGGCCCGCTCGAAGCGGCGCTGGGCCGGCTGCGGTACCTCGCGGTCTACCTGCTGTCCGGCCTGGGCGCCAGCGCCCTCGTCTACCTGCTGACCGCGCCGAACACGCAGACCCTGGGCGCCTCGGGAGCCGTCTTCGGCCTGCTCGGCGCCACGGTCGTCCTGGTGCGCCGGCTGCGCTACGAGATGCGGCCGGTGATCACGATGGTCGTGCTCATGCTGGTCCTGACCTTCGTGCCGCTCGGGGGCAGCCTGTCGGTGTCCTGGCAGGCCCACATCGGCGGTCTGGTGACCGGTCTGCTGCTCGGGCTGGGCATGGTCGGCCCGCGGGCCGGAAAGACGCGACCGCTCATCCAGTGGACGACGTGTCTGGCGGTGTTTGTGCTGGCAGCGGCCCTGGTCGTGGTCCGGACGGCCGAACTCACCTGATCACACCGGCGTCAAGCTCCACAGAGTTATCCACAGATCTTCTGTCTTTTCCTCAGGTGTGGATGACCCTGTGGATAACCCCTGGGGAGAGCTTGCGGGGCGGCTGCCCGCTGTGCATGCCGCCCGCGCTTCACGCCCCGACTACTTCCACTGCGTGGAAACGCCGAATCCCGCCGCGATGAATCCGAATCCGACCACGATGTTCCAATTGCCGATGGATTCGATCGGCAGCTGGGTCTCGCTCACGTAAAAGACGACGATCCACGCCAGACCGATCAGGAAGAACGCCAGCATCACCGGGGCGACCCAGCCGCGGCTGGTCAGCTTGATGGGCTGCGCCTTCGTCGGCGGCGGCGTGTAATCGTCCTTCTTGCGGATACGTGACTTCGGCACGAGGGGCTCTCCTGTCGATGCGCTGGGGACCTTGCCTGCCCCGGGCGTCCGTTAGCGTAGTGGACCTGTGGCGTTGAAGGAGAAGGGTACGTTGAGCAATTCCGACGACTCCTCCGCGGGTCCCCGTCCCCAGGGCCGTCCCCAGGGCCGGCTCCGGCTGGTCCGGCTGCTCACGGCCGCCGTCTTCGCCCTGGCCGGCCTCATCTTCGTCACCAGCTTCAACACGTCCAAGGGTACGAACATCCGCACGGACGCCTCGCTCCTGAAGCTCTCCGACCTCATCCACGAGCGCAGCCAGAACAACGCGCAGCTGGAGCAGAGCACCGCCGCCGTCCGCAGCCGCGTCGACGCCCTCGCGGAGCGCGACGACGGCAGCACCCGGGCAGAGGACGCCAAACTGGCCGCCCTGCGCACCGCCTCCGGCACGGAAGAGCTGTCCGGGAAGGGCCTCACGGTCACCCTCAACGACGCCCCGCCGAACGCCACCGCCCGCATCCCCAACGTCCCCGAGCCGCAGCCCAACGACCTGGTGATCCACCAGCAGGACCTCCAGGCCGTGGTGAACGCCCTGTGGCTGGGCGGGGCCCAGGGCATCCAGGTCATGGACCAGCGCCTGATCTCCACCAGCGCGGTGCGCTGCGTGGGCAACACCCTGATCCTCCAGGGCCGCGTCTACTCCCCGCCCTACAAGGTCTCCGCCGTCGGCGACCCGGGCGCGCTGCGCAAGGCGCTCGCCGCCTCCCCGGCCCTGCAGAACTACCAGCTGTACGTGGCGGCGTACGGGCTCGGCTGGAAAGTCGACGAGCACAAGGAGCTGAAACTTCCCGGCTACTCCGGCACAGTGGACCTCCACTATGCGAAGCCGCTGGAAACCTCCTCCGCGACGAGCACGCCCTGACGCCCTGCTGCGCCTGGCGGTCCGGACGTTCAGCGAGCTGTGCCTGACGGCCGGCACCCTGATCGTGCTGTTCACGGCATACGTGCTGCTGTGGACCGGGGTCAAGGCCGACCGGGCCATGGACGGCGAGATGGCGCGGCTGCGCGAGGGCTGGGCAGCCGCCCCCGCGACCGCCCCCACGCCCGCCCCCGCGACCACGCCCGGGCCCGGGCCGGCACCGGCGACCCCGCCCGCACCGGCAGCCACACCGGCACCCGCGCCGGAGCCCGGCTACCCCGACGGCGAGCCCTTCGCCGAGATGTACGTCCCCCGCTTCGGAGCGGACTGGAACAAGCCCGTCCTGCAGGGCACCGGCACCGAGGTGCTGAAGAAGGGGCTCGGCCACTACGCGGGCACGGCCCGGCTCGGCGCCACCGGGAACTTCGCCGTGGCCGGCCACCGGCGCACGTACGGGGACCCCTTCAAGGACGTCCCCGACCTGCGCCCGGGCGACGCCGTGATCCTCAAGGACGCGACCGCCTGGTACACGTACACGGTCCGCGGCGCGGTGCTGCGCACCCTGCCCACCGACGTCGGGGTCGTCGACCCGGTACCGCGCCGCTCCCCCTTCTCCGGGCCCGGCCGGTACCTGACCCTGACCACCTGTGATCCGGAATGGGGGCACAGCCACCGGCTCGTGGTGTGGGCGGAGCTGACCGCGACGCGGACCGCCGATCGGGGCCGTCCCGAGGGTTTGCCGAGCTGACCCTCCGGTAACGGCCGCTGCCCTTAGTCTGGGTGAGTACCGCCCCCCGCGGTGCGAGAGCGAAAGGGAACGCGGACGGCATGTACGGCTGGATCTGGCGGCATCTGCCGGGCAACGCGTGGGTACGCGCGCTGATCTCCCTCGTACTGGTCCTCGCGGTGGTCTTCGTGCTGTTCCAGTACGTCTTCCCGTGGGCCGAGCCGCTCCTTCCGTTCAACGATGTGACGGTGGACGAGGGATCGGGAGCCACTCCGTGAGCGCGCGCATTCTGGTGGTCGACAACTACGACAGCTTTGTCTTCAACCTGGTCCAGTACCTGTACCAGCTCGGGGCCGAGTGCGAGGTGCTCCGCAACGACGAAGTGGAACTCTCCCACGCGCAGGACGGCTTCGACGGCGTGCTGCTGTCACCCGGCCCGGGCACCCCGGAGGAGGCGGGCGTCTGCGTCGACATGGTCCGCCACTGCGCCGAGACCGGCGTCCCCGTCTTCGGCGTCTGCCTGGGCATGCAGTCGATGGCGGTCGCGTACGGCGGCGTCGTGGACCGGGCGCCCGAGCTGCTGCACGGGAAGACCTCGCCGGTGGTCCACGAGGGGCTCGGCGTCTTCGAGGGGCTGCCGTCGCCGTTCACCGCGACCCGCTACCACTCGCTCGCGGCCGAGCCGCAGACCCTGCCGGACGTCCTGGAGGTCACCGCGCGGACAGAGGACGGGATCATCATGGGCCTGCGCCACCGGGAGCACGACGTCGAGGGCGTGCAGTTCCACCCCGAGTCGGTGCTGACCGAGTGGGGCCACCGGATGCTTGCGAACTGGCTGGTGCGCTGCGGGGACGCGGGTGCGGTCGAGCGCTCGGCAGGGCTGGCCCCGGTGGTGGGCAAGGCCGTCGCGTGACCTCGCTCGCGCCGTCCGCGCCCACCGGGGGCCGGGCCGCGCGGCGCAGGGCCGCACAGCAGGCCGCGAAGCGGACGCGCAGGCGCGGGGGCAGTGGCGGCCGCCGGCGCCGGCGTCCCCGGTCGGGCGGCGCGGTGGTCGTGGTGACCCGGCTGGCCGGGGAGCTGTTCATCACGGTCGGCGTGGTGATGCTGCTGTTCGTCGCCTACCAGCTCTGGTACACCAACGTCCTCGCGCAGCGCACGGCCGACGGGGCCGCGGGCTCGCTGCGCCAGACCTGGGAGCAGCAGCCCGGCGGGGCGGCCGCGCCGCCCGCGACGGCCTTCGAGCCGGGGCAGGGCTTCGCGATCCTGCACATCCCGAAGCTGGACGTGAAGGTGCCGGTCGCGGAGGGCGTCAGCAAGCCGAAGGTGCTCGACCGGGGGATGGTCGGGCACTACGGGGACGGGACGCTGAAGACGGCGATGCCCGCCGACCGGCAGGGCAACTTCGCGGTGGCAGGGCACCGCAACACCCACGGCGAACCGTTCCGCTTCATCAACCGGCTGGTGCCGGGCGACCCGATCGTGGTCGAGACGCGGGACGCGTACTACACGTACGAGATGACCTCGGCGCTGGCGCAGACGCCGCCGACGAACGTGTCCGTGCTCAAACCGGTTCCGGAGGGCTCGGGCTTCACCGGGCCCGGCCGGTACATCACCCTGACGACCTGCACGCCCGAGTTCACCAGCACCTACCGCATGATCGTATGGGGCAGGATGGTCGACGAACGCCCCCGCAGCCAGGGCGCACCGCCCGCGCTGGCAGCACCCTGAGCCGGCGCACAGCCGCCGAAGAGCAGCCGAAGAGCCGACGACAGCCGCCGAAGGACGAACCAGCAGTGTCGCGTACCGCACCGCCCCGCAACAGCAGCCTGCTCGCCGGATTCCTGAGCCTGCTGGGCGAGTTCCTGATCACCGTGGGCCTGGTGCTGGCCCTGTTCGTGGCGTACTCGCTGTGGTGGACGAACGTCCTCGCGGACCGGCAGGCGTCGGCGCGCGGCGACGAGATCCGCCGCCAGTGGCAGAGCGCGCCCGCGGCGGGCGCGCAGGGGCAGCCGGGGGCGCTGGACACCCAGGGCGGCGTCGGCTTCCTGCACGTGCCGTCGATGAAGAACGGCGAGGTGCTGGTCAAGCGGGGCACGTCGCCGGGGGTACTCGACGACGGCGTGGCCGGGTACTACACGGACCCGGTGAAGGCGGTCCTGCCGTGGGAGGGGCCGGGGAACTTCTCGCTGGCGGCGCACCGCGACGGGCACGGGGCGAAGTTCCACGACATCGACAAGGTGCGGACCGGCGACGCGGTCGTCTTCGAGACGCGGGACACCTGGTATGTGTACAAGGTCTTCGCGGAGCTGCGCCAGACCTCGAAGTACAACGTCGACGTGATCGCGCCGGTCCCGAAGGGCTCGGGGAAGACGGTGCCGGGCCGGTACGTCACGCTGACGACCTGCACCCCCGTGTACACCTCGAAGTACCGGTACGTGGTGTGGGGCGAGCTGGTGCGCACCGAGAAGGTGGACGCGAAGCGCACGCCCCCGGTCGAGCTGCGCTGACTGCCGGTACCTACCGGTTCGCGGTCACCGCAGCACCTGGAGCCGTGTTCCCGCGCTCCACGCCTCCAGCAGGCCGCGGTGGACAGCCGTGACCCCGCCCCGGGCGGCGATGGCCAGGGCTTCGCGGCTGAAGGCGCAGGTGGCCACGCAGAGGGCCACCTCGGCACCGTGCAGGACCTTGGCGGCGCCGAGGAACTTCTGCATCTCACCGCTGAGCACCTGCCGGAAGGGTGCGAAGTTCTTGCACTGGACGGCGACGGTCCGGCCGTCGGCGGTGCGGGCGGTGATGTCGACGCCGAGCTTGCCGCCGTGGCCTGCGCCGTGGACGTCGACGTCGGTGCAGCCGTCGCGGTGGAGCAGGCCGGCGACGTGGAGTTCGAACTCGCGCCGGTTCATGGCGTCGATGCTCCCGATCACCCCGGTGAGGGCCCGGGCCTCCTGGGCCGCCTGCGCGCGCTGGAGCTGCCTGATGGCGATGTCGTGCTCGGCGAGCTTGGCGCGGTGCTCGCCGGATGCCTCGATGAGCACGTTGAGCATGGGGACGACCTGCCGCCGGAGGATCTCCGTGGCCTCGGCACACGAGTCGGGCCTGTGGACAGGGTTATCCACAGGTCGCGTACGGGCCTCGTACTCGGTGTCCAGAAGGTACGCACGCACCTGACGTGCGATTTCGCTGTCGCGGAGGAGCATCCCGACGTTCAGGACGGCCCGCCGGCTGTATACGGCGAGCTGCACGCGGCCGCCTCGACCGCGTCGCTGTGGATAACCCTCGTTTGAAAGAGACAGGTTGTCTCTTTCAAACGAAGCCAGGTCGGAGCTCCTGAGGGTCCTCATGCCGTTCTGCGTCAGCTCCTCGCGGTGCCGCTGCCGCAGCCGATTGATCACGAGCCCTTGTCCAGGACATCCGTACGGTCCAGGACGCTCGTGCGCAGCGACCTGGATTCCAGCAGGACCGATTCGTCGACCATCGCTCTGCCCTTCCCGGGCGGAACCCGATGCCCCGCCCCGACCGGATCAACGAGTCCCGACATATGAAGACACGATCGGCTTTCGTGGAAATGTGCGGACGTGGTGGGGGAAAACGAAAGGCCCGGATCCTCTGTGAGGATCCGGGCCCTTCGGGCTGTGCGGGGCCGGGTCAGCGGCGGCCGCCGGTGAGGCCGCCGAAGAAGCCGCCCTGGTTGTTGCCGCCCTGCTGGTTGCCGCCCACCGTCGTGACGTTGATGACCGTGCCCGTCGGGACGGGGGTCCCGGCCGGCGGGTCGCTCGAGATCACGATGGCGTTGTCGTCCGTGGCGCCCGACGGGATCGCGAGGCTCAACCCCTTGGAGGCGAGCTCCGCCTTGGCCTGGGCGACGGTCGCGCCGGACAGGGGCGGGACCTGGGTCATCTGCCCCGAGCCCTTGGAGATCTGGACGTTGACCGTGGTGCCCGGGGCCAGCTGCTCGCCCGGCTGGTACTGCTGCTGGACGATCGTCTTCGGCGGGGCGGCCGGCGAGTCGACCTCGGTGGTGCTGCCCAGCTTCAGCTTGGCGGCGTTGAGCAGCTTGACCGCGTCTTCCTTGGTCTTGCCGAGGAGGTTCGGCATCTCGGACTTGGCCTGCTCCTTGGCGACGGTCACGGTGACCGTGCTGCCCTTCTGGGCCTGGCCGTTCTTGGGGTTCTGGTCCAGGACGGTGTTGGGAGTGCGGTCGGACTCCTGGGTCTTCTTCTCGACCTGGAAGCCCTTCTCCTTCAGCGCCTTCTCCGCTTCGTCGAAGGAGAGGTTGACGACGTTGGGCACCGCCACCATCGGCGCGCCCGCGGAGACCGTCAGCTTGATCGTGGAGCCCTTGTCGACACGGGTGTCGGGAGCCTGGTCCTGCTTGCAGACGTTGCCCTTGGGCTGGTCGTCGCAGGGCTCGTCGGCGGTCTTCTCGACCTTGAGGCCCACGTTGTCGGCGCTCTTCTGCGCCGCCTCGAAGGTCTGACCGATGAACTTGGGCACGCTGGGCCGGTTGTCGGCGCCGCTGCTGAACAGGGAGCGGCCGATGAGGATGGCACCGACCAGCACCAGGATGCCCGCCGTGACCAGCAGGATCGTGGAGGCCCGGCTCTTCTTCTGGCGGCGGCCGCGGCCCTGGTCGTACCCGCCCTGGTCCTGGTACGGGTAGCCGCCGTCGCCCGGGGGCATCGGCGGGAGCATGGAGGTCTGGCCGCCGGGGTCGGTCGGGCGCAGAGCGGTGGTGGGCTGGTCGTAGCCGGGGTGGCCGTAGCCCTGGTTCTGGTCGGGGTAGCCGTAGCCGGCCGCGCCCATGGCGGCGGTCGCGGCGACGGGCTGGCCCTCGAGGCAGGCCTCGATGTCGGCGCGCATCTCGTCGGCCGACTGGTAGCGGTAGTCGGGGTCCTTGACCAGTGCCTTCAGGACGATGGCGTCCATCTCGGGCGTGATCTCGGGGTCGAAGTTCGACGGGGGCTGCGGCTCTTCCCGTACGTGCTGGTAGGCGACGGCCACCGGGGAGTCGCCGATGAAGGGCGGTCGGACGCACAGCAGCTCGTAGAGGAGGCAGCCCGCCGAGTACAGGTCGGAGCGCGCGTCGACCTGCTCGCCCTTGGCCTGCTCCGGGGAGAGGTACTGGGCGGTGCCGATGACGGCGGCGGTCTGGGTCATGGTCATGCCGGACTCGCCCATGGCGCGGGCGATGCCGAAGTCCATGACCTTGACCTGGCCGGTCCGGGTGAGCATGACGTTCGCGGGCTTGATGTCGCGGTGGACGATGCCGGCGCGGTGCGAGTACTCGAGGGCCTGGAGGATGCCGATGGTCATCTCCAGGGTGCGCTCGGGCAGCAGCTTGCGGCCGGAGTGCAGGAGTTCGCGCAGGGTCGAGCCGTCGACGTACTCCATCACGATGTAGGGGATGGAGATGTTGTCGACGTAGTCCTCGCCGGTGTCGTAGACCGCGACGATCGCCGGGTGGTTGAGCGATGCGGCCGACTGGGCCTCGCGGCGGAACCGGGCCTGGAAGGACGGGTCGCGGGCGAGGTCGGCGCGCAGGGTCTTGACGGCGACGGTACGGCCGAGCCGGGTGTCGTGGGCGAGGTAGACCTCGGCCATGCCACCGCGGCCGAGCACGTGGCTCAGCTCGTACCGGCCGCCGAGGCGACGCGGCTCTTCCATAACGTTCCAGCCCTCTCCGTCAGTCCCGACCGCACCGGTGTGTGGTCCGGCGGTGTGCTGTTCGCGCAAAGGCTACCGGCCGATCGTCGGTGATCGGTTGGTGACCACAGGCTGATACCGGACCGGTACCGTACGCTCGCGTCCGGGCGGAATCAGTGCTCCGGGTCACTCCGGCAGGGCTTTTTGCGTGTCGTCCCGTTATTGCCATGGTCTGTTCCGCCGCTCAGCCCTTGCTGTTGAGGACGGCTTCCATGACGGCCTTGGCGACGGGGGCGGCGAGACCGCCACCGCTGATGTCCTCGCGGTCGGCGTCACTGTCCTCGATCACCACGGCGACCGCGACGGGCGAGCCCTTGTCGGTCTTGGCATAGGAGATGAACCAGGCGTAGGGGCGCTTGGCGTTCTTCTCGCCGTGCTGGGCGGTGCCGGTCTTGCCGCCGACGGTGACGCCCTTGATCTTGGCCTTGCCGCCGGTGCCGTTCTCGTTCTCGACGACGTTGACCATCATCTGCTGGAGCTTCTGCGCGTTGGCGGGGGAGAGCGGGCGGCTCATCTCCTGCGGCTCGTGCTTCTCGATGACGTCGAGGTTGGGCGCGGTGAGCTGGTCGACCATGTACGGCTTCATCAGCTTGCCGTCGTTGGCGACGGCGGCGGCGACCATGGCCATCTGGAGCGGGGTGGCCGCGGTGTTGTACTGGCCGATCGCGGAGAGCGAGTTGCTCGGCCGGTCCATCGTCTTGTCGTAGATGCTGGCGAACGCGCGGACCGGAGTGTCGATCTTGTCGTTGTTGAAGCCGAACTTCTGGGCCGTCTCCAGCATCTTGTCCTTGGTCACCTTGTCGGCGACGTTGGCGAAGACGGAGTTGCAGGAGACCTGGAGCGCGAAGTTCAGGCTGGCCTTCTCGCACCCCTTGGCGTGGTTGACCATCGGGGTCTTCGTGGTCGGCAGGAAGTACGGCTCGGGGGTGTCGGTCGGCGCGTTGATGTCGGTGACGACGCCGTGCTCCAGGGCGGCGGCGGCGGTGACGACCTTGAAGGTGGAGCCGGGCGGGTAGGTCTCGCGCAGGGCGCGGTTGACCAGCTTCTTCTCCGGGCTGTCCTTCAGCTCGACCCAGGCCTTCTCGTCCTTCTTGGAGTTGCCGGCGAAGGCGGAGGGGTCGTACGAGGGGGTGCTGACCAGAGCCAGGATGGCGCCGGTGCGCGGGTCGATGGCCGCGACCGCGCCGGTCTTGTCGCCGAGGCCCTCGTACGCCGCCTTCTGCACGTTCGGCATCAGCGTGGTGACCACGTTGCCGCCGGCCTTCTTCTCGCCGGTGAACATGCCGATGGTGCGGTCGAAGAAGAGCCGGTCGTCGTTGCCGGTGAGGATCTTGTCTTCCAGGGATTCGAGCTGGGTGGAGCCGAAGGCCTGGGAGGCGTAGCCCGTCACCGGGGCCCACAGGGCGCCGTCGGTGTAGGTCCGCTTGTACTTGTAGTCGCTGCCGTCGGTGGTGGCGGAGCCGGTGATGGCCTGCCCGCCCGCGACGATGATGTTGCCGCGCTGGGTGGCGTACTGGGCGATCTGGACCCGGCGGTTCTCCTTGCGCGTGCTGAGCTCCTCGGCCGACACGTACTGGAGCCAGTTCGTGCGGACCAGCAGGGCGAGGATGAGCAGCCCGCAGAAGATCGAGATGCGGCGCAGGGGCTTGTTCATGACGGACGGACCACCTGGGTCATCTCGGAGTCGGGGGACGGTGCGGGGGCCGGCGCGGGGCGGCGTGCGGTGTCGCTGATCCGGATGAGGATCCCGATGAGGGCCCAGTTGGCGAGGACGGACGAGCCGCCGGAGGCCAGGAAGGGCATGGTCATACCGGTGAGGGGGATGAGGCCCATGACGCCGCCGGCGACCACGAAGATCTGCAGGGAGAAGGCGCCGGACAGGCCGATGGCGAAGAGCTTGCCGAAGGGGTCGCGGGCGGCGAGGGCGGTGCGGACGCCGCGCTCGATGATCAGGCCGTAGAGGAGGAGGAAGGCCATGACGCCCGCGAGGCCGAGCTCCTCGCCGACGGTGGAGAAGATGAAGTCGGAGTTGGCGGCGAAGCCGATGAGGTCGGAGTTGCCCTGGCCCCAGCCGGTGCCCAGGACGCCGCCGGAGCCGAAGCTCATGATCGACTGGCCGACCTGCTCGCAGGCGCCGGACTTCGAGTAGCAGGCGAAGGGGTCGAGCCAGGCGGTGACGCGGGCCTTGACGTGGCTGGCGGTGGCGCCGACGACGGCCGCGCCGCCGACGCTCATGAGCAGGCCGATCACGATCCAGCTGGTCCGCTCGGTGGCGACGTACAGCATGATCACGAACATGCCGAAGAAGAGCAGCGAGGTGCCGAGGTCGTTCTCGAAGACCAGGATGAGCAGGCTCATCGCCCAGATCATCAGGATCGGGCCGAGGTCGCGGCCGCGCGGCAGGTAGAGCCCCATGAAGCGGCGCGAGGCGAGGGCGAGCGCGTCCCGCTTGACCATGAGGTACCCGGCGAAGAAGACCGCGATGACGATCTTCGCGAACTCGCCCGGCTGGATGGAGAACCCGCCGACGCTGATCCAGATCTTGGCGCCGAAGACGTCGGCGCCCAGGCCCGGAATCACCGGCAGGATCAGCAGGAGCAGCGAGGCCGCCATCGAGATGTACGTGAAGCGCTGGAGGGTGCGGTGGTCCTTGAGCAGCAGCAGGACAGCGGCGAACAGGGCGATCGCCACCGCGGTGTACATCATCTGGCGGGGGGCCGACTCGGAGAAGCCGCCGAACTGGCGCTTGGCGAGGTTCTGCAGCCGCTCGGACTGGTCCAGGCGCCAGATCAGGACGCAGCCGAGCCCGTTGAGCAGGGTCGCAATGGGCAGCAGCAGCGGGTCGGCGTACTTGGCGTAGCGGCGTACGACGAGGTGGGCGAGGCCTGCGAGGACGATGAGGCCGCCGCCGTAGACGAGCATGCCGGGGGGCAGCTCGCCGTGGATCGACAGGCCCACGTTGGCGTAGGCGAAGATCGGGATGACCACGGCGAACACGAGCAGCAGGAGCTCGGTGTTGCGCCGGCTCGGCAGCTCGATCGCGCCGATGGTGGTCGTGTTGGTGACAACGCTCATGGTGTGGCAGGCCCCCTGCGCCCGCGTATGACTACTGCTTTCCGCACAGACTGACCAGCTGCTGCTCTGCCGCGGTCAGGCTGGGGCCGGATGTCTGGCCGTTCTGCGTTTCCGTGTTCCGGCGCTCTTCGTCCTTCTTACACGCGGAAACCTGGACGCCGAGTTCATCGATCTTCTGCTTGGCCCCGTCGAGGCTGGTCTCGCTGATGGTCGCCTCGACCTGCTTGCGCTTGAAGGGCGGCAGGTACTTCAGTTCGATGTCGGTGCGGTCGGTCTCCACCGTGGAGAGCTCCAGCGGGCCGAGCTTCTGGCTGATGCCGCGGAAGAGTGCGACGTGGTCGCCCTTGACGCCGATGTAGTACTGCGTCTGGGTCCAGCGGTGCGCAGCGTACAGGCCGCCGCCGACGACGCCGGCCACGAGCAGCAGGATCAGGGTCCGGGTGGTCCACTTGCGCCCTTTGCTGCGGCGCCTGCGGGGGTTGTCGTACGTGTCGTCGAAGCGGGCCTCGTCGTCGTACGGCTCGGGGTCGCCGAAGCTGCCGTACGTACCGCCGCCGCCCTGGCCCTGGCCCTGGTCGGGGTAGCCGTAGCCGGGCACGTCGCCGCTGCCGGGGGGCCCGAAGGCGCCGGCGGGCGGCGGGACCTGGCGGGCCAGGCGCGCGGCGCGGCCCGCGGGGGTCTGCATGGCGCCGCCGTCGAAGAGCTGGTGCTGGTTCTCGGCGACCGCGCCGACGACGACCGGGGTGTCGTTCAGCTGGGCGGCGAGGGTGTCGCCGCTGTCGGTGTCGAGGACGTCGGCGACGATGCAGGTGATGTTGTCCGGTCCGCCGCCGCGCAGGGCGAGCTGGATGAGGGACTGCACGGTCTCGTGCGGGCCGTGGTAGTCGGCGAGGGTCTCCTCCAGCGTCTGGTGGGAGACGACGCCGGACAGGCCGTCGGAGCAGATCAGGTAGCGGTCGCCGGCGCGGACCTCGCGGATCGACAGGTCGGGCTCGACCGTGTCGCCGCTGCCCAGGGCCCGCATCAGCAGGGACCGCTGCGGGTGGGTGGTGGCCTCCTCCTCGGTGATGCGGCCCTCGTCGACGAGCCGCTGCACCCAGGTGTGGTCCTGCGTGATCTGCGTCAGGACGCCGTCGCGCAGCAGGTAGGCGCGGGAGTCGCCGACGTGCACGAGGCCGAGGCGCTGTCCGGTCCACAGCAGGGCGGTGAGCGTGGTGCCCATGCCCTCCAGCTGGGCGTCCTCCTCGACCATGACGCGCAGCTGCTCGTTGGCGCGCTGCACGGCGGTGCCGAGCGAGGTGAGGATGTCGGAGCCCGGCACGTCGTCGTCGAGCTGCACGAGGGAGGAGATCACCTCGGAGCTGGCGACCTCGCCTGCGGCCTGGCCGCCCATGCCGTCGGCGACTGCGAGGAGACGGGGGCCGGCGTAGCCGGAGTCCTCGTTGCCCTCGCGGATCATGCCCTTGTGAGATCCGGCGGCGAACCGCAGGGACAGACTCATGCGCACCTGCCCTGTCGACGCTTCCTCGGGGTACAACCGGTCTCGAGCCACACTGCCCACCCTCCGGTCGGGAGCGCGCTCGGGTCCGTGTCCTGGGAGGGACGGACTGCCGCGGCTCGCTCGCTCCGCTCGCTCATTCTCGTACTACTTCCGCAGCTCGATGACGGTCTTGCCGATGCGGATCGGGGCGCCCGGCGGGATGGGCGTCGGGGTGGTCAGCCGGGTCCGGTCGAGGTACGTGCCGTTCGTGGACCCGAGATCCTCGACGATCCACTGGCCGTCACGGTCGGGGTAGATCCTGGCATGGCGGCTGGAGGCGTAGTCGTCGTCCAGCACGATCGTGGAGTCGTGGGCGCGGCCCAGGGTGATCGTCTGGCCGGCGAGGGCCACCGTGGTGCCCGTGAGGGTGCCTTCGGAGACGACGAGCTTGGTGGGCGCTCCGCGACGCTGGCGCTGCTGCGGGGGCGCGGCGGCCTGGCGGCCGCCCTGCTGCGGGGCTCCCGCGCCGCTGCCGCGGCGCGACGAGCCGCGCTGTGTGACGCGCGTGCCGAACAGGTCGCTGCGGATGACCTGAACGGCCACGATGACGAACAGCCACAGAACGGCCAGGAAACCCAACCGCATGACCGTCAGGGTCAGCTCTGACATTGCCCCCGCTTCACCCTTCGGCTTGCCGGTAAATGATGGTGGTGCTGCCCACGACGATCCGCGAGCCGTCGCGGAGCGTAGCGCGGGTGGTGTGCTGCCCGTCCACCACGATGCCGTTGGTGGACCCGAGATCCTGGATCGTCGAGGGCGTTCCGGTCCGGATCTCACAGTGCCGGCGCGAGACGCCGGGGTCGTCGATCCGCACGTCGGCTTCGGTGCTTCGGCCGAGTACGAGCGTGGGGCGGGAAATCTGGTGGCGGGTGCCGTTGATCTCGATCCAGTGGCGCCGCGGGGCGCCGCCTGCGGGTGCGGGGCCCGGGCCGCCCGCGCCCGGCCGGCCCGCGGCCGCGCCCGGAGGCGGTCCGGCGGGCATGGGCGGCGCGGCGACCGGGGGGTAGCCGTAGCCGCCCTGCTGGGGCTGCTGCGGCTGGGGCTGGGAGGTGCTGGCGGCGAGGGTGCGGCTGCGGACCCGGTAGAGGCCGGTGTCGAGGTCCTCGGCCTTCTCCAGGTGGACCTTGATCGGTCCCATGAAGCTGTAGCGCTGCTGCTTGGCGTAGTCGCGCACCAGGCCGGCGAGCTCGTCGCCGAGCTGCCCGGAGTAGGGGCTCAGGCGCTCGTAGTCGCCCGCGCTGAGCTCCACGATGAAGTCGTTGGGGACGACGGTCCGCTCACGGTTCCAGATCGTGGCGTTGTTGTCGCACTCCCGCTGGAGGGCTCCGGCGATCTCGACGGGCTGGACCTCGGACTTGAAGACCTTGGCGAAGGTGCCGTTCACCAGACCTTCGAGTCGCTGCTCGAACCGCTTCAGAACTCCCATGGGGCACCTCCTCCGTCGTTGTCGCCCCTGTACTGCTTACTGATCGTATCCACGCGTGGCGGATTCAGGTGGTTCCCCCTGTGTCCTGTGCGGACAAGTGTTGGTCCTCACAAGGGATCGTAGGGGTGCGCAAGAGACAGTGTCCCGCACCGGGAGTGCTGTGCGGGAGGGGCGCTCGGGAGCCGCCTCCGGGGGTCCGGGGAAAGCGATGTGATTCCACCCCCGATGACGTGCTAGTGTTTCGACGTCGCCAGGGGAACGGCCCGAAAGGGAAGAACCACTGGGACGCTGCTCGGGCGAGTGGCGGAACGGCAGACGCGCTGGCTTCAGGTGCCAGTGTCCTTCGGGACGTGGGGGTTCAAATCCCCCCTCGCCCACTGACAGAACCCCTGGTTCGGAGAAATCCGGACCGGGGGTTCTTTCGTTGTGCGCCGTGACCTCCGTCATGGGGTGTGTGCCGTCACACGACAACTTCCTTGGCCGCTCGCCCAACTGGCGCCACCGACGATCATGCGGCGTGCGGGCGGCGGGAGTTGCCGCCGCGGACACCGGCCGGCGGTGGTTTTCGGACGGGCGACTTTCGTCGGGCGGAGCGCGACGAAAGAGGGCTGCCGCGGCGGTGTCCCGGTGTCTACGGTCGTCACGTGGATGTGACGGCGAAGGCGCGGGCGGGCTGGGACTGGCTGAAGGGCCCCGAGCCCTGGACCCCGCGGATGTCGGCGGGGGACCTGGCACTCGCCGCAGTGGTGGTGCTGCTCGGGCTGGGCGTGGAGGAACTCGATCACGGCGGCACGGCGCGGATGGTGGCCAGTGGTGCGGCCGTGGTGGTCCTGGTGCTGCTGCGGCGCCGGCTGCCGGTGGCGACCCTGGTCGCGGCCGGGGCGGTGACGCCGTTCCTGCCCGGGGCCCTGCTGATCACGATCGTGCTGGGCTGGTCGGCGGGGCGCCGGATCGTCGGCGTGGGCCGGGCGCTGGCCGCGTTCACCGCGGCGTTCCTGGCGCAGGTCGGGCTGAGCGTGGTCGAGCAGTGGTCGCAGATGCGGCCCGTGCCGGTGATCGTCTTCTCGACGCTGATGTTCCTGGTCACGACGGTGATGCCGGGTCTGGCCAGCCGGTACTGGTCGCAGCGCCGGACGCTGCTGCGGGCGCTGCAGGAGCGCAACGGGCAGCTGATGCGGGAGCGGGCGATGGTCGCCGGGCAGGCGCGGCTGCGGGAGCGGCAGCGCATCGCCCAGGACATGCACGACAGCCTGGGCCACCAGCTGGCGCTGATCTCCGTGCACACCGGCGCTCTGGAGGTCGACCCGGAGCTCACCGACCGCCAGAGGGAGGCCGTCGGGGTGCTGCGGCAGGCCTCGGTGTCGGCGATGCACGAGCTGCGCGAGGTCGTCGGGATCCTGCGCGACGGGGTGGAGGCGCCCGTCCCGGTGGAGGAGGCGCAGCCCGCGGCCCGCGGTGTGGCGGGTATCACGGGGATCGTGGAGGCCGCGCGGAGCGCCGGGACCGACGTACGGCTGACGACGGCGGGGCGGCCGAGGCCGCTGGCCGCGGCGTGCGACCACGCGGCGTACCGGATCGTGCAGGAGGCGCTGACCAACGCCTACAAGCACGCTCCGGGGGCGGCCATCGCGGTCGAGCTGCGGTACGAGGACGATTCGCTGGTCGTGGAGATCGCCAACGGGCCGGCGGCCGGGGCGGGCGCCGGGGAGGTCGTCTCCGGCGGGCAGGGCCTGACCGGGCTGCGCGAGCGGGCCCGGCTCGTCGGCGGCATGGTGCACGCGGGGCCCGCCGAGGGCGGCGGGTTCCGGGTGGCCGGGGTGCTGCCGTACGGGGCGGAGCCGGCCGGTGTCGGGGACGTCGCCGACGACTTCGGGCAGGCGCAGGCCCTGGCGGCGGCGGCCGGTGCACCGCCGATGGACTGGGCGGCCGTGGACCGGGAGCTGCTCGTGCGCGGGCGCAGCCGGGTCGGCGGCGTCGCGCTGGGCTGCGGGATAGCGTTCGCCGCGCTCGTGGTGCTGGTGATCGTCGTCGGGGCGGGCGCGGCCATGCTGGTGGGCTCGGTGGGCAAGGCGATGATCAGCCGGGAGGAGTACGACCGGATCCGGGTCGGCGATACGGAGCAGGCCGTGCGGGAGCAGCTGCCGGACGGGGAGAGCTTCCTGACCGAGGGCCTGGACCGGCGCGGGCCCGAGCGGCCGGCGGGTGCGAGCTGCACGGCGCTGCTGTCGGCGGACGACTCCAGGATGACCACCGATACGGTTTTCCGGTTCTGCTTCAAGGACGGCAGGCTCGTCGAGAAGCAGGCGTACGAGGTCGAGCAGTAGGAGCGCGCGTGACAGCCAAGGTGATCCGAGTGGTGATCGCTGACGACGAGCCGCTGATCCGCGCCGGGATCCGGATGATCCTCACCTCGGCGCCGGACGTGGAGGTGGTGGCCGAGGCGGGGAACGGCCGCGAGGCGGTGGAGCAGGCCCGCGCGCACACTCCGGACGTCGTGCTGCTGGACATCCAGATGCCGGTGATGGACGGGCTGAGCGCGCTCGGCGAGCTGCGGCGGGCCGCACCCGAGGTGCGGGCGCTGGTGCTGACCACGTTCGGGGAGAAGGAGAACGTGCTGCGGGCGCTCGGCGAGGGCAGCGCGGGATTCCTGCTGAAGGACTCGGCGCCGGGCGAGCTGATCGGCGCGGTCCGGGCGGCGGCGGCCGGGGACGCCTACCTCTCGCCCGGCGCGACCCGGCACGTGGTGGACCAGCTGGCCTCGGGGCGGGCCGTGGCGCGCGGCGAGGAGGCCCGGCGGCGCATCGCCGGGCTGAGCGAGCGGGAGCGCGGGGTGCTGGCGCTGCTGGGCGAGGGGCTGTCGAACGCGGACGCGGGCCGGCGGCTGCACATGAGCGAGGCGACGGTGAAGACGTACGTCAGCCGGATCCTCGCGAAGCTGGGCTGTGAGAACCGCGTCCAGGCGGCCCTGCTGGCCAGGGACGCCGGGCTGTAGATACGGTCGGGCCCGAATTGTTGATGTTGGCCGCCGGGCCGTACGGGCCGTACGGGCGGCCGGAGCGGGGGGCGGCACGCATGGCGATGACCGAACAGCACGTGGTGGAGACCGGTGCGGAGCAGGACGGCGGGCGGATACCGGCCGTCGCGGGCTTCGCCCCGCGGGACGTGGCGGGCTCGCCGAAGGCGGCGGGCAAGGCCCTGCGCACGCGGGTGCCGCGCTCGGCGCACGCCCGTTTCGAGCTGCCCGCCGGGCGCCCGGACGCGGTGCGCGCGGTGGAGGAGTCCAATGCGGGCCGGGTCGCGGCGCTGACGCCGATACGGGTGGGGCGGATGGCGGCCAACCCCTTCGCGTTCCTGCGCGGCTCGGCCGGGCTGATGGCGCACGACCTGTCCACCGGGCCCGTCACCGGGGTCGGCGCGCAGATCTGCGGTGACGCCCACGCGGCGAACTTCGGCCTCTACGGCGACGCCCGCGGCGGGCTGGTGATCGACCTCAACGACTTCGACGAGACCGTCTTCGGGCCCTGGGAGTGGGACCTCAAGCGGCTGGCGGCCTCGCTGGTCCTGGCCGGCCGGGTGGCCGGAGCCGACGAGGACACCTGCCGGGCGGCCGCGCTCGACTCCGTCGGCGCGTACCGGCGGACCCTGCGGCTGCTGGCCAAGCTGCCGGCGCTGGACGCCTGGAACGCCATCGCGGACGAGGAGCTCGTCTCGCACGCCGACGCCCACGACCTGATGGGCACCCTGGAGCGGGTCTCGGAGAAGGCCCGCAACAACACCTCGGCGCGGTTCGCCGCCAAGTCGACCGAGCCGGACAAGGAGGGTGGGCGGCGCTTCGTGGACGCCCTGCCCGTGCTGCGGCGGGTCGGGGACGCGGAGGCGGCGGCCGTGGCGGCCTCGCTCGGCCCGTACCTGAAGACGCTGCAGGGCGACCGGCTCCCGCTGCTGGCCCGGTACGCGATCCACGACGTGGCCTTCCGGGTCGTGGGCACCGGGAGCGTCGGCACCCGCTCGTACGTGGTGCTGCTGCTGGACCACCGCGGTGAGCCGCTCGTGCTGCAGGTGAAGGAGGCGCGGCCGTCGGTGCTGCTGCCGCACCTGCCCTCGGTGGGCTTCGACCCCGCGCCCGAGGAGCACGAGGGCCGCCGGGTGGTGTCCGGGCAGCAGCGGATGCAGGTGGTCTCCGACATCCTGCTGGGCTGGACCACCGTGGAGGGGCGCCCGTACCAGGTCCGGCAGTTCCGCAACCGCAAGGGCAGCGTGGATCCGGCGGCGCTGGCCCCGGACCAGATCGACGACTACGGCCGGATGACCGGCGCCCTGCTGGCCCGGGCGCACGCGCACAGCGCGGACCCGAGGCTGCTGGCCGGCTACTGCGGCAAGAGCGACGAGCTGGACGAGGCGATCGCCACGTTCGCCGTGGCCTACGCCGACCGCAGCGAGGCCGACCACGCCGACCTGGTGGCCGCGGTGCGGTCCGGGCGGATCGCGGCCGAGGCCGGCGTCTGAGCGGAGCCGCCGATCGCGGCGGGCAGGTCAGGTCACGGTCCCGGGTCGATGTTCCACGTGAAACATCGACCCGGGACGAGCAGCCTTAGGGTGGCCGGGTGAGCGAGCAGCAGACTGACGAGACCGCGGCCGGCGACCCCGGCGACACCGGCGCCTCCGAGGAGCGTCCCGAGGCCCGCCTGGAGCGGGCCGTACGGGCCGCCGAGCAGGCGCTGATCGAGTTCGAGATCGCGGTGGAGACCTTCCGGGTCGAGGTGGAGAACTTCTCCCGCCTGCACCACCAGAAGCTCGGCCCGATGTACGCGCGGCTCGACGAGCTGGACGCGCTGATCGCCGAGGCGAAGGCGGCGCGCACCGGCGACGCCGAGGACCTGCGCCTGGCCCGCGAGGCCCGCGCGCTGGTGATGCCGATGCCGGGCGTGGACGAGCTGTTCCACGACTGGATGGGCTCGGACGGGATCTCCGACGACGCGGGCGCCATGCTCACCGACCAGCCGGTCCAGCCGCCGCAGCGGGTGCGGCCCACCGACGAGGTGCGCCGGCTCTACCGCGAGCTGGTCCGGCTGGCCCACCCGGATCTGGCCCCGGACGAGGCCGAGCGGACGCGCCGCGACGCCTTCATCGCACGGGTGAACGCGGCCTACGGGCGGGGCGAGGAGCAGCTGCTGCGCGCGCTGGCCGAGGAGTGGGCGGCCGGCCCCGTACCGGAGGAGGTGCGGCGGCTCACCGAGAGCGAGGAGCTGTACGCCCGCCTGGAGTGGCTGGCCCAGCGCAAGGAGCTGCTGACCGCGGTGGCCCGTGAGCTGGAGGACAGTGCGATCGGGGCGATGCTGCGGATGGCCCCGGAGGACCCGGACCGCCTGCTGGAGGAGATCGCGGAGCAGCTGCTGGCCCAGGTCTCCGAGAAGGAAGCGCAGCTGGCGGACCTGTCCGCCGGGTGAGCCGGGCCGGGCCGGCGGCCGGCTCGGCTAAGTTGGAAGTCCGACCTGTGACGAGAGAAGGCCACGTATGAACTTCGGACCGCTTCCCTCGGTGGACGCCGCCGCGGTGCCCTCCGAAGGCTTTGTCCTGGACGTCCGTGAGGACGACGAGTGGGCCGCCGGCCATGTCGAAGGCGCGCTGCACATCCCGATGAGCGACTTCGTGGCCCGCTTCGGCGAGCTGACCGAGGCGGTCGAGGACGGCCGCCGGGTGCACGTGATGTGCCGCGTCGGCGGGCGCTCCGCCCAGGTGACCCAGTACCTGGTGCGCCAGGGCATCGACGCGGTGAACGTCGACGGCGGGATGCAGGCCTGGGACGGCGCCGGGCGCCCGATGGTGACCGACAACGGGAGCCCGGCCTTCGTGCTGTAGGCCCTCGGGGTGCGTCAGGGCCCGATCAGGGCCCTGGCAGGGGCTCTGGAGGGCTTGTAGGGGCTCTTCCTCAGGCGAGGGCGTGGGCGGCCAGCAGGTCGCCCAGCGCCTCCTCGTGGGCGGCGGCCGGGCCGAGCTGGAGCTCCAGCTGCTTGGCCCATGCGTGGTAGCGGTGCAGCGGGTAGTCCGTGTCGGCGCCGAAGCCGCCGTGCAGGTGCTGCGCCGTCTGCACGACCCGGCGCACGCCCTCGGAGGCCCAGATCTTGGCGACCGCGATGTCGCCCGCGGCGGGCAGTGGACCGCCGGCCCCGCCGGTCGCCGCGTCGATCCGCCAGGCGGCCTGCCAGAGGGTGGCCTCCATGGCGCGCAGGTCGATGTACCGGTCGGCGGCTTGGACGGCGACGGCCTGGAAGGTGGCCACCGGGAAGCCGAACTGCTCCCGCTTGCCCGTGTACTGGCTGGTCATGGCGAGCACGGCCGTGCCGAGGCCCAGTGCGAGGGCGCAGGTTCCGGTGGTGAGGAGCCGGCTCAGCCGCTCCCAGGCCCGCGGGCTGTCCATGAGGTGGGCCGCGGGTACCCGGACGCCGTCCAGGCGGAGTTCGGCGAACCGCTCACCGCTGGTGGAGAACTGGTCTGCCAGGGTGAGGCCTTCGGCGCCGCGCGGGACGAGCGCGAGGACGGCCCCGCCCTCCGCGGTGTGGGCCGGTACGGCGATCCAGTCCGCGCCGTGCGCCCAGGGAACGGCGGTCTGGACCCCGTCGAGCACCCACGGCCCGTCGGGGCTTCGGCGGGCGGTGACGGCGAGTTCGGCGGGATCGTGGCCGCTGCGCCCGTGCGCGGCGGCGGTGAGGACGAGGTCTCCGGCTCCGGCGCCGGGGAGCAGGGCCGCGGCCAGCTCGGGGCTGCCGTGGGCCTGGACGGCCAGGGCGGTGGCGCAGTGCTCCAGCAGCGGCACCCGGGCCAGCACCTTCGCGGCCTCGCGCAGCACCAGGCACAGGGCGATCGCGTCGAGGCCGGCGCCGCCGTACTCCTCGGACAGCACCAGGCTCAGCAGGTCGGACGCGGCGAGCCGGGCCCACAGCGGCCGGTCGAAGTCGTCGGCGACGGCGCCCGGGGTCAGGGCGGGACTCGGCACGCCGTCGGGGGCGACGCCGGAGAAGACGGCTCGTGCCGCCTCGACGGCGGCCTGCTGCTCCTCGGTGAAGGTGAAGTCCACTGCCTGTCCTCCCGCACGCACCGGCAACCCGCTTCGGTCCTGCATCGGATCCACTGGATCTGACGGAGCGTCAAGATAGAGCAGCTTCGGGAAATTGGACAGGCCCCGGGCCGCAGTTCCCGGGCCCGTGCAGCGGACGGGCCCGGGACGAAGCGCGCGTGACCGCGCGGTGTGCGGCTCAGCGGTCGAAGTCGATCTCGACTTCCTCGGTCACCGCGTGCGACTGGCAGGCCAGGACGAATCCGGCCTCGGTCTCCTCGGCCTCCAGTGCGAAGTTCCGGTCCATCCGGACCTCGCCCGTCACCAGGAACGCCCGGCAGGTGCCGCACACCCCGCCCTTGCAGGCGTACGGGGCGTCGGCGCGGTTGCGCAGCACCGTGTCCAGCAGGGATTCCCCGTCCTGGATCGGCCAGGTGCCCGAGCGGCCGTCGAGCCGCGCGGTGACCTTGCCGTGGGCGGGCGCAGCCGAGGCGGCGGCGGGGGCCGGCGCCGAGGCGTCCTCGACGTGGAAGACCTCCTCGTGGATGCGGGTCCGTACGACGCCGAGCGCGCCCAGCGCCTTCTCCGCCTCCACCACCAGGCCGTAAGGGCCGCACAGGAACCAGCCGGTCACCTCGGCGACGGGCAGCAGCGCGGGCAGCAGGCCCGTCAGCCGCTCCTGGTCCAGCCGCCCGGACGGCAGCCCCGCCTCCTGCTCCTCCCGGGACAGGACCGTGACGAGCTGGAACCGGTCCGGATAGCGGTCCTTGAGGTCGGCGACCTCCTCCAGGAACATCGTCGACGCGGCGGTGCGGTCGCTGCGCACCAGGCAGAACCGGGCATCGGGACGGGCCGCGAGCAGCGTCGCCGCGATCGACAGCACCGGGGTGATGCCGCTGCCGCCGACGATCGCCGCGTAGTGCCCGGCGGCGGGGGCCGCGGCCGGCTCCAGGACGAACCGCCCGGCCGGGACCATCACGTCCAGCACGTCCCCGGCGGCGACCTCCTTGTGGGCGAACGTGGAGAACTCCCCGCCCTCCACCAGGCGCACACCGACCTGCAGCCGCTGCGGGCCGGGACCCGCCGGGTCCGGGGCGGGCGAGCAGATCGAGTACGTACGGCGGACCTCGGTGCCGCCGGGAATCGTTCGGCGCAGGGTGAGGTGCTGGCCCGCGGCGTGCAGGTACTCGGCCCGCAGTTCCTCGGGGACCGCCAGGGTCAGCGCCACGGAGTCGTCGGTGAGCCGGTCGACCGCCGCCACCGTCAGCCGGTGGAAGGCGCCGTGGCGCGCGGGGCGGCCCGGGCCCGGCATGGGCGACGGCGTGGACGCGGCCATCTACAGCTCCTTGAAGTGGTCGAACGGTTCACGGCAGGCGGTGCAGCGGCGCAGCGCCTTGCATGCGGTGGAGGAGAACCGGCTGAGCAGTTCGGTTTCGGTCGACCCGCAGTGCGGGCAGCGGACCGACAGGGTGAGGGGGACCGGCCCGCCGGCCGCATGCGGCCGCGGCGGGGCGATGCCGAACTCGGCGAGCTTGCGCCGGCCTTCGGCGCTGATGTCGTCGGTGGACCAGGCGGGCGAGAGCACGGTGCGCACCCGGACCTCCGGTATGCCGTGGCCGGTCAGCGCCCGCTCGATGTCGGCGGACATGGCCTCGATGGCCGGGCATCCGGTGTACGTGGGGGTGAGGGTGACCTCGGCGTGGCCGTCCTCGTGCATCCGCACCCCGCGCACCACGCCGAGCTCGGCCAGCGTGAGCACGGGCAGTTCGGGGTCGGGGACGGCGCCCGCCAGCGCGGCCAGCTCCGCCTCCAGGCGGCTCATGCCCTCGGCGCCGCCCGTCTCCGGGGCGCTCCCGGTACGGGCCTCGGGGCCGGCGGCAGGGGCCGGGTGCGTCACCACGACGCCCCCGGGTGGCTGCGGTGCAGGTGCTGCATCTCGGCGAGCATCCTGCCGAACGGCTCGGTGTGCAGGCCCTGGCGGCCGGCCCCGGCCGCCCAGGCGCCGGTGCGCGGCCCCTCGGGGAGGGCCAGCCCGGCCCGCTCCAGTACGCCGCCCAGCGCGGCCAGCCAGCGGGCCTCCAGCGCGGTCCAGTCGACGCCGTCGAGGCCCTCGACCGGCTGGAACATCTCCCCGGTGTACTTCCACAGCGCGTCGAGGGCGGCCCGCATGCGCCGGGTGCTCTCCTCGGTGCCGTCACCGAGGCGCAGGGTCCACTGCTCGGCGTGGTCGCGGTGGTAGGCGGTCTCCTTGACCGCCTTGGCGGCGAGCGCGGCGAACGGGCCGTCGCCGGAGGCCAGTTCCGCGTGCAGCTCGTTCTGGTAGAGCGAGAAGTAGAGCTGGCGGGCGATGGTGTGGGCGAAGTCCCCGTTGGACTGCTCCACCAGCTGGAGGTTGCGGAAGGACCGCTCCTCGCGCAGGAAGGCCAGCTCGTCCTCGTCGCCCACCATGGACAGCAGGACGCGGGCCTGGCCGAGCAGGTCGAGGGCGATGTTGGCGAGGGCGACCTCCTCCTCCAGGACGGGCGCGTGCCCCGCCCACTCGCCGAGGCGGTGGGAGAGGACCAGCGCGTCGTCCCCCAGCGCGAGGGCCGCCGAGGCGGTCACGCCGGTGACGGCGGCGGTGTTCACAGCGTCGGTGCCGGTCACAGGTGGTTCACCCCCTCGGGGATCTCGTAGAAGGTCGGGTGCCGGTACGGCTTGTCGGCGGACGGGGCGAAGAACGGGTCCCGCTCGTCCGGCGAGGAGGCGGTGATCTCGGCGGAGGGCACCACCCAGATGGAGACGCCCTCGCTGCGCCGGGTGTACAGGTCGCGGGCGTTGCGCAGGGCCATCTCCGCGTCGGGCGCGTGCAGGCTGCCCGCGTGCGTGTGCGAGAGGCCGCGCCGCGAGCGCACGAACACCTCCCACAGCGGCCAGTTCTGCGTCATACCCGTGCCTCCTCGTTCGTCGCCGCGGCCGGTGCCGCCGCGTGCTTGTGTGCATAGGCCGCGGCCGCCTCGCGGACCCACGCGCCTTCCTCGTGGGCCCTGCGGCGCTGGCCGATCCGCTGTTCGTTGCACGGGCCGTTGCCCTTGAGCACGTCCCAGAACTCGGCCCAGTCGATCGCGCCGAAGTCGTGGTGCCCGCGCTCCTCGTTCCACTTCAGGTCCGGGTCGGGCAGGGTCAGGCCGAGCGCCTCGGCCTGCGGGACGGCGATGTCCACGAAGCGCTGGCGCAGCTCGTCGTTGGAGTGCCGCTTGATCCGCCAGGCCATCGACTGCGCGGAGTGCGCCGACTCGTCGTCCGGCGGGCCGAACATCATCAGCGAGGGCCACCACCAGCGGTTCACCGCGTCCTGCGCCATCGCGTGCTGCTCCGGCGTGCCCTGGGAGAGGGCGAGGAGCAGCTCGTACCCCTGGCGCTGGTGGAAGGACTCCTCCTTGCAGATCCGGACCATGGCGCGGGCGTACGGCCCGTAGGAGCAGCGGCACAGCGGCACCTGGTTGGTGATCGCGGCGCCGTCCACGAGCCAGCCGATCGCGCCGACGTCGGCCCAGGTCAGCGTGGGGTAGTTGAAGATCGACGAGTACTTCTGCTTGCCCGCGTGGAGCTTGTCGAGCAGCTCGTCCCGGCTGGTGCCGAGGGTCTCGGCCGCGCTGTACAGGTACAGGCCGTGGCCGGCCTCGTCCTGCACCTTGGCCATGAGGATCGCCTTGCGGCGCAGCGAGGGCGCGCGGGTGATCCAGTTGGCCTCGGGCTGCATGCCGATGATTTCCGAGTGGGCGTGCTGGGCCATCTGGCGTACGAGCGAGGCGCGGTACTCCTCGGGCATCCAGTCGCGCGGCTCGACGCGCTCATCGGCCGCCACGGCCGCGTCGAACGCTGCCGCCAGCTGTGCCCCGAGGTCTGCCCCGAGGGCCGTGTCCTGCCCCGATTCCGGGGTCACTGCCACCATCCCGGCCCCCTGCCAGAGTCTGTTGACCGTCTCTTGTGCCGACCGACCGACCGATCGTTCGGTTCATGCTCTTCAATGGTGAGACGGCGGCCCGTAGGGTGTCAACCTCTGTGGTCAACCCTGTGGACGAACCCTGTGGACGCCGGAGGATCGGGGGGCGATGGAAGCGAACGAGCGCCGGGCCGCGGAAAGGGCTGCTCCGCCGGCCGGACCCGCCGCCGCGCGGCCGTCCCGCGAGCCCGGGATCGCCGGGCTGCCCGTCCCGTACCGGGTCGTCGCGGCGCTCGCCGTCGCCGTCACGGCCCTGGCCGTCTGCGGGCACCTGGCGGTGGTCTTCCTGCACGTCGCCCCGACCAACACGGTCAGCAAACGCCATGCCGAGGCGATCGACGACTGGATCTACCCCGAGTTCGAGCAGAACTGGAAGCTCTTCGCCCCCAACCCGCTCCAGCAGAACATCGCCGTCGAGGTCCGCACGGAGGTCCGCACCCGCGCTGGCGAGCTCGCCACCGGGCCCTGGCGCGACCTGTCCGCCGAGGACGGCGCCGCCATCCGGCACAGCCTGCTGCCCAGCCACACCCGGCAGAACGAGCTGCGGCGGGCCTGGGACTTCTACACCGGCTCCCACGACGACGACAACCGGTCGAACGGCGAGCGCGGGGCACTGTCGGAGCAGTACCTGAAGCGGATCGCGCTGGGCCGCCTCGCGGCCCGTGACGGCGGCGACGGCACGGTCGTACGGATCCAGGTGCGCTCGGCCACGCGGGCCGTGGCGGCGCCCCGGTGGAGCGACGAGAAGACCGACACGCAGACCTACTACCGGGAGCTGCCGTGGTGGACGGTGTGAGACGGGCGCGGGCCGCCGCGCGCGGGGCGCTCGGGCACGCCACCGGGCGGGCGCTGGGCCCGTACCAGAGCGCGGTGGTCCGCATCGGCTTCTCCGCCACCTGGCTGTTCTTCCTGCTGCGGGAGTACCCCAACCGGCACGAGCTGTACGGGCCCGACGGCCCCTGGAGCTGGGCGCTGGCGCGCCGGCTGATCGACTCCAACCACGCCTTCACGCTGCTGCTGTGGACGGACTCGCAGGTGTGGTTCGAGCTCGTGTACGCGGTCGCCGTGCTGTCGAGCGCGCTGATGGTGCTGGGCTGGCGGACCCGGGCGATGTCCGTGGTGTTCATGGTCGGCGTGCTGTCGCTGCAGAACCGCAGCGTGTTCGTGGGCGACGGCGGGGACAACGTCGTCCACCTGATGGCCATGTACCTGGTGCTGACCCGGTGCGCGCAGGTGTGGTCGCTGGACGCGCGGCGGGCGCGGCTGCGCGGATCCGCCGCGCAGGGGGCCGCCGGGCCGGTGCTGTGGGCCGTGCTGGGGGCGGTGTTCGCGTACGGGGCGGTCACCGCGCAGTTCGGCTACGGGTGGCTGGCCGCCTTCGCGGCGCTGTGGGTGGCCGGTGCGCTCTGGTGGATGGTCGAGCGGTACGAACCGCACGGGGAGGGGCGGGCCCTGCTGGACGTCCTCGCCAACCTGGTGCACAACGCCGGGATGCTGGTGATCATGGCGGAGGTGTGCCTGATCTATGCGACGGCCGGCTGGTACAAGATCCAGGGGTCGCGGTGGCAGGACGGGACCGCGCTGTACTACCCGCTCGGGCTGGACTCCTTCAGCCCCTGGCCCGAGGTCTCGGGGGTGCTGGCCGGGAGCGGGACGGTGGTGATGCTGCTGTCGTACGGGACCGTGGTGGTGCAGGTCGCGTTCCCGTTCACGGTGTTCCACCGGCGGATCAAGAACGTGCTGCTGGGGGTGATGATCCTGGAGCATGCGGGGATTGCGGTGCTGCTGGGGCTGCCGTTCTTTTCCGCGGCGATGATCGCCGCTGACGCGGTGTTCCTGCCGACGGGTTTCCTGGTGGGGCTCGGCGGGGTGGTCTCCCGCGCCCGCAGCCGCTGGGCTGCCGCCCTGACCCGGGCCCCGGTCACCGCGGAGCCGCTGCTCCCCGCGGCCCCGGCCCCGGCTCCGGACCCGGCCCCGAGCCCCGCCGCCGAGGCCCGTTAGCCGCCCGCTCGGGCTGCCGCTGGGCTGCCGCTGCGCGGAGCCGTTCCCCACCCCGCCCCTTCCCGAAAACCGGGTCCTGCGGCCCCGGACCCCGCTCGCCTCAAGCGCCGGCGGGGCTGAAAGACCCGGGCGCTTCGCGCCCGGTGCGCTCAAACGCCGCGCGGGCTGAAATTTGCCGCTGCGCGGCGATTCCAGCCCCCGGCGGCAATCCGGCGCCGCCGGCACCTCCAGCCTCGCCGGCGTTTGAGGCGCGGGGTCCGGGGCGGAGCCCCGGTCTTTGAGCCGCGCCGGCGATTGAGGCGGTTCGGGAAGGGGCGGGGTGGGGAACGGCTCCGCGCAGCGGTCGGCAGGTGGGGCCGTAGGGTCTGGGTATGGGTGAGGTGTGGGAGTGGCGGGCTGCCGCTGACGAGGGGCTTGTGTTGCTCGACGGGTTTCATGCCCTCAAGCACGCCCTGCGGTTCGGGGCCGATGTGCGGGTGGTCGTGGCCGAGGACCCGGCGGCCGTGTGCGCGCTCGCGGCGCAGCTGGCGCCGGACGTGGAGGGCGAGGTTCGGCGGCTCGTGCAGCCGGGAGCGCTGCGGGAGCTGGTCGGGCGGGTGCATCCCACCGGGGTTGCGGCGCTGGCCGTGCGGCCGGACGCGGACCAAGGGCGGGCCCGGCTGCAGCAGCGGCCGCGGAGTGCGCCCGTCGTGGTGCTGGACGACCCCAAGAACCTGGGGAACGTGGGGGCCGTGGTGCGGCTTGCCGCCGGGTTCGGGGCCACGGGGGTCGTCACCCGGGGGAGCCTCGATCCCTGGCATCCGAACGTCGTGCGGGCCGGGGCCGGGCTGCACTTCGCCACCACCGTGG
Organism: Streptomyces sp. NPDC046876; assembly: GCF_040645035.1. Taxonomy (NCBI): domain Bacteria; kingdom Bacillati; phylum Actinomycetota; class Actinomycetes; order Kitasatosporales; family Streptomycetaceae; genus Streptomyces; species Streptomyces sp. NPDC046876. Next base: position 190,583 of record NZ_JBEYXK010000004.1, read on the forward strand.
ACCGGGTGACCCTCGAGACCCTGCCCGAGGGGCCCCTCTATGCGCTCGACCCGGAGGGCGAGGACATCCGTGCCCTCACCCTCCCGGACGACGCGCTGCTGGTCTTCGGCTCCGAGCGGCACGGGATCTCGCCCGAGCTGCGCGCCCGCGCCGACCACCTGGTGTGCCTGCCGATGCGGCCTCAGGTGTCCAGCTACAACCTGGCCACCAGTGTGGCCATGGCCTTGTTCCATTGGGGCGGGCCGGCTCCGGCTCCCGCCCCCGGCGGTTAGGCCTGGCGGCGGACCTCGACCATGCGGAAGCGGTTCGAGACGAACGCGCCGTCGCACAGGGCCGCGTTGGCCGCCGGGTTGCCGCCCGAGCCGTGGAAGTCGGAGAAGGCCGCGGTCTGGTTCACGAAGACCCCGCCGGTCAGGTTCAGCGACAGCTGCGCCGACTCCTCCAGGCAGACCTCCTCGATCGCCCGCTCCGTCTCCTCCGAGGTGGTGTACGCGCCGATCGTCATGGCGCCCTTCTCGCGCACGGTGCGCCGCAGCAGCTCCAGCGCGTCGGCCGTGGAGTCCACCGCCACCGCGAAGGAGACCGGGCCGAAGCACTCCGAGAGGTACGGGGCGGAGTCGTCCGGCTTGGCGGCGTCCAGCTTCACCATGACCGGGGTGCGGACCACCGCGTCCGGGAACTCGGGGTTCACCACCTCGCGGGAGGCCAGCGCGACCTCGCCGAGCCCGGCAGCCGCCTCCAGGCGGGCCTTGACGTCCGGGTTGACCAGGGCGCCCAGCAGCGCGTTGGCCCGGGCGTCGTCGCCCAGCAGGCCGCCGACGGAGGCGGCGAGGTCGGCGACGACCTCGTCGTAGGACTTGTGGCCGGCGTCGGTCTCGATGCCGTCGCGGGGGATCAGCAGGTTCTGCGGGGTGGTGCACATCTGGCCGCTGTACAGGGACAGGGAGAAGGCCAGGTTCCCCAGCATGCCCTTGTAGTTGTCGGTGGAGTCCACGACGATCGTGTTGACGCCGGCCTTCTCGGTGTAGACCTGCGCCTGGCGGGCGTTGGTCTCCAGCCAGTCGCCGAACTCCGTCGAGCCGGTGTAGTCGATCAGCTTGATCTCGGGGCGGACGGCGAGGGTCTTGGCGATGCCCTCGCCCGGCCGCTCGACCGCCAGCGCGACCAGGTTCGGGTCGAAGCCGGCCTCCGCCAGGACCTCGCGGGCCACCTGCACCGTGAGCGCCAGCGGGAGCACGGCGCGCGGGTGCGGCTTGACCAGCACGGCGTTGCCGGTGGCGAGGGAGGCGAAAAGGCCCGGGTAGCCGTTCCACGTGGGGAAGGTGTTGCAGCCGATCACCAGCGCGATGCCGCGCGGGGCGGCGACGAAGCGCTTGTCCAGGTTCAGCGGGTCCTTCTTGCCCTGCGGCTTCGACCAGTCGGCGCGGCCCGGGACGCGGGTCTGCTCCTCGTACGCGTAGGCCACCGCCTCCAGGCCGCGGTCCTGCGCGTGGGGGCCGCCCGCCTGGAAGGCCATCATGAACGCCTGGCCGCTGGTGTGCATGACCGCGTGCGCGAACTCGTGCGTGCGGGCGCCGATGCGGGCCAGGATCTCGATGCAGACGACGGCGCGGGCCTCGGGGCCGGCGTCGCGCCAGGCGCCCATGCCGGTGCGCATGGCGGGCAGCAGCACGTCGGGGTCGACGTGCGGGTACTCCACACCGAGCTCGGGGCCGAACGGGGACACCTCGCCGCCGGCCCAGCCGTCGGTGCCGGGCTGACCGAGGTCGAGCCGGGTGCCGCGGACGGCCTCGAAGGCGGCGAGTCCGTCGGCGGGGGCGGTCTCGCCGTACGCCTTCGGGTGCTCGGGGTGCGGGGACCAGTAGGCGCGGCTGCGGATGGCCTCCAGCGCCTGGTCCAGGGTGGGCCGGTGCTTGGCGGTCAGGGCAGTCAGCTGGGGGAGGGTGGACTCGGCGGCCATCAGGGACCAACTCCTCGTTGAGCCGGGCAAGATCAGCTGGGTCGCAGACTGAGATCAGGCAAGGGCGGGTGAAGAAGAGCAGACTGGAGTTAGAGTAACCGAACGATCGGTCGGGACAAGAGGGCCCGGCAGGCCTGTGGATAACCCGGTGCGGGAGGATCAGGACATGACAGCAATCGAGCGGTCCCGCACTGTGGCGGTCGTCGGCGCCGGCACCATGGGCCAGGGCATCGCCCAGGTGGCCCTTCTCGCAGGTCACCAGGTGCTGATCTACGACATCAACGCCGCCCTCGCCGCCGACGGCGTCGGCATCGTCCAGGACCGCGTCGAGCGCATGGCCGCCAAGGGCCGCCTCGACCGCACCGAGGCGGAGCAGGCGATCGGCCGGATCGGTGCGGCCACGGCCCTCGCCGACCTCGCCGACGCGGCGCTCGTCATCGAGGCGGTCGTCGAGGACGTCACCGTCAAGCGGACGCTCTTCGCCGCACTCGAAGAGGTGGTGGACCGGGACGCCCTGCTGGCGACGAACACGTCCTCCCTCTCCGTCACGGAGCTCGCGGGCGGCCTCGCCCACCCCGGCCGCTTCCTCGGCCTGCACTTCTTCAACCCGGCCCCGCTGCTCCCGCTCGTCGAGGTGGTCAGCGGTTTCGCGACCGACCCGGCCGCCGCCGAGCGCGCGTACGCCACCGTCCTGGGCTGGGGGAAGACCCCGGTCCGCTGCGCCGACACCCCCGGCTTCATCGTCAACCGGATCGCCCGCCCCTTCTACGCCGAGGCCTTCGCGGTGTACGAGGAGCAGGGAGCCGACCCGGCCACCATCGACGCCGTGCTGCGCGAGTGCGGCGGCTTCAAGATGGGCCCGTTCGCCCTGACCGACCTGATCGGGCAGGACGTCAACGAGGCCGTCACCCGCTCCGTGTGGGAGTCCTTCTTCCGGAGCCCCAAGTTCACCCCTTCGCTCGCGCAGCGCCGCCTGGTCCAGTCGGGCCGCCTCGGCCGCAAGTCGGGGCACGGCTGGTTCCCGTACGGCCCGGAGGCCGCGGCCCCGCTCCCGCACACCGCGGGCCCCGAGAAGGCACCGGAGGAGGTCACCGTCGTCGGCGACCTCGGCCCGGCCGCGGAGCTCGCCGCCCTGATGGAGGAGGCCGGGATCGCGGTCACCGCCACCGAGCACGGCGGCCCGTACATCCAGCTGCCCGGCGAGGGCCAGCTGGTCCTCGCGGACGGCAAGACGTCGGTCGAGTTCGCGGACGTCGTCTACTTCGACCTGGCGCTCGACTACCGCGGCGCCACCCGCATCGCCCTGTCCGCCGGCGAGGACACCAGCGAGCGCACCCTCGCCGAGGCCGTGGGCCTCTTCCAGAAGCTCGGCAAGCAGGTCTCCGTGATCGGCGACGTGCCCGGCATGATCGTCGCCCGTACGGTCGCCATGCTGATCGACCTGACCGCGGACGCGGTGGCCCGGGGCGTGGCCAGCGCCGAGGACATCGACACCGCGATGCGGCTCGGCGTCAACTACCCCCTCGGGCCGGGCGAGTGGCACGAGCGGCTCGGCCGCGACTGGGCGTACGACCTGCTGCACCACCTCGACGAGCGCTGCCCCGGCGGCCGCTACGCGCCCTCGCTCGCCCTGTTCAAGCTCGGCTACGCGGAGGACGGGGAGACGGACGCCGCGGAGGAGGGCGCGTGACGACCGCCAGGCGGGACACCTACACCCCGGAGTCGCTCCTGACGGTCGCGGTCCAGGTCTTCAACGAGCGCGGCTACGACGGCACCTCCATGGAGCACCTCTCCAAGGCCGCGGGCATCTCGAAGTCCTCGATCTACCACCACGTGGCGGGCAAGGAGGAGCTCCTCAACCGGGCCGTCAGCCGCGCGCTGGACGGGCTCTTCGCCGTGCTGGAGGAGCCCGGCGCCCTGCGCGGCCGGGCGGTCGAGCGCGTGGAGTACGTCACGCGCCGCACGGTCGAGGTGCTGGTCGCCGAGCTCCCGTACGTGACGCTGCTGCTGCGGGTGCGGGGCAACACGAGCACCGAGCGCTGGGCCCTGGAGCGCCGGCGCGAGTTCGACCACCAGGTGGCCGAGCTGCTCAAGGCCGCCGCGGCGGACGGGGACCTGCGGGCGGACGTGGACATCCGGCTGGCCACCCGCCTGCTGTTCGGCATGGTGAACTCGCTGGTCGAGTGGTACCGCCCGCACCCGGGCACCACGCCCGACGAGCTCGCCGACGCCGTGGTGCACATGGCCTTCGACGGGCTGCGGACGGTCCGCGGCTAGCCTTCGGCCGACCCGCGGAACCGCCTCGGCCGACCCGCGGAACGGCTGTCCGCGGGTCCGCGCGCAGAACGGCCGAAAAACTGTGCGATCAAGTGTCCTCCCGGCGATGTACGCTGTGCGCGACTCAAACCTGAGCGCGTTCAAAAAACAAAATGGGGGGGCCGGTGCGCAATCGCCGACTCGTACTTTCCGCTGCCGTAGCCGTGGCGGCCAGCCTCGGCGCGGTCCTGGCGCCGGGCATGGCCCAGGCCGCCGGTCCGGCAGCACCCGTGGCCAAGGGAGCGCCCGTGGCGGGCGCGCCGGCGGACTCGCTGCCGAAGCCGACGGCCACCAAGACGTTCCACAGCGGGGCCGAGAAGTCGGTCCGCAAGACCCCGTCCGCCAAGACGTCGGCCAAGGGCCTCCAGGCCGCGCCGCAGGTGGCCACCGCCGGCAACCCGGACCTGGCCGTGGTCCTCAACGCGTGGGCCACCTCCGCGCACGGCGTCGAGCTGCAGTCCACGCTCATGAGCGTCCCGGGCGCCACCCTGAAGGTCAGCTACGACTGGGGCGACGGCACCGTCGACACCGCCGACGGCACCCCGGGCGCCGAGGTCAAGCTCGCGCACCGCTACGCCGAGCTCGGCGAGTACAACGTCAAGGTCACCGTGACGGACGCGGCGAACAACGCCGAGGTCGTCAACGAGCTCCCGCTCTCGACGGTCGGCTCGGACTTCACCCCGTACGCCCCGACCCGTCTGCTGGACACCCGCAACGGCATCGGCGCCCCGCGCGCCATGGTGAAGGCGTACAACAGCACCAAGGTGCAGATCGCCGGAAACGGCGGCATCCCGAAGGGCGTCACGGCCGTGGCGCTGAACGTCACCGTCACCAACACCGGCTCCGCCGGGCACGTCACCGCCTTCCCCGGCGGCGGCACCCGCCCGACCACCTCGAACCTCAATTACGAGGCCAACCAGAGCGTGCCGAACATGGTGATCGTGCCGGTCGGCAAGGACGGCACCGTCGAGCTGTACAACGGCGGCTGGGAGTCGGTCGACCTGATCGCCGACATCACGGGCTACTTCACCCAGCAGGCGTCCAGCGGCTACACCCCGATGACGCCGGCCCGCTTCGTCGACACCCGCACGGGCCTGGGCACCGCCAAGGGCCAGGTCGCCGGTCAGGCCACCTTCGGCACCCAGATCAGCGGCCAGTACGGCGTTCCGGCCGGCATCACCGCCGTGGCGCTGAACGTGACCGTCACCAACCCGAAGGAGGCCGGCCACCTGACCGTCTTCCCGAGCGGCCAGTCGGCGCCCACCACGTCCAACGTGAACTTCGTCGCCGGTCAGACCATCGCCAACTCGGTGATCGTCCCGGTCGGCCCCGACGGCCGGATCAACGTCCGCAACGGCGCCTGGGCCGGCACCGACGTCATCGTCGACGTCGTCGGCTACTACAGCCCCGCCAGCTCGGGCTCCTTCATGGCGGTCGACCCGCACCGCATGCTCGACACCCGCTCCTGGGGCTACGGGCCGATGTACGCCCGCGGCTACATCTGGATGCCGATCTCCCACGGGGAGGAGGGCATCGCGGGCTACGTCCTGAACACCACGGTGACCAACACCAAGGACGCCGGCTTCCTCTCGGTCGCCCCGGACACCAACACCCCGGACCAGTACCACAACCACACCGAGGTGGAGCAGACGCGTCCCACCGCGTCCACGCTGAACTGGACGGCCGGCAAGACCGTGCCGAACCTGGTGCAGGCGAGCTCCGGCGGCGTCAACGGCGTCGTGGACTTCTGGAACCAGAGCTGGAACACCACCGACCTGATCGTCGACATCTTCGGCTACTACGAGACCAAGTGACCCACCGGTGATCGGCCCGTAGGCGCCTCGCACAGCGCCCCGGGGACGGCCCTTCCAGGCCGGCCCCCGGGGCGCTGTGTCGTTTCTCCGTGCGTGCGCCGCCGGCTACTCCTCGGCCGCGATCGCCGGTCCGCCGCCCGGCGGACCGGGGTCGAGGAGGTCGGTCTCCTCGAAGACCAGCAGGGTGCGCGTGGAGAGCACCTCGGGAATGGACTGGAGCCGGGTCAGCACCAGCTCGCGCAGGGTGCGGTTGTCGGGTGTGTGGACCAGCAGCAGGACGTCGAAATCACCGCTGACCAGGGCGATGTGGGCGGCGCCGGGCAGCTCGCGGAGCTTCTCGCGGACCGTGCGCCAGGAGTTCTGGACGATCTTCAGGGTGATGTAGGCGGAGGCGCCCTGGCCTGCGCGTTCGTGGTTGACCCGGGCCGTGAAGCCGCGGATCACGCCGTCGTCGATCAGCCGGTTGATCCGTGCGTATGCGTTGGCCCGCGAGACGTGGACCTGCTCGGCCACCGACCGTATCGACGCCCGGCCGTCCGCCTGGAGCAGCCGCATGATCGAACGGTCGATGGGGTCCAGGGGACGGGGCGGGGCCTGTGGGGCGGAGGGTGCACCGCCCGATGGGACCGGTGCGGAACCCGCTGCGGCCATTTGTTCATCCGGCATTGCCCACTGCCTCCCTCTCCTGGACGTCCTGCACCCATCCCAGGGCCCCGGCGCCACTTTGTCCACAGCCTGGAGTCGCCTGTAGCCAAATTGCGCCATCGACCGAACAATCGGTTGGTGAGGCGCCTCACAACCGGGGCTGCCGTCTGCCCGCTTCCCAAGAGGAGGTGTACGCCGCCATGACGGTCCAAGAGCTGCCCGGCGCCGGTGCGTCCCACCGATCCACCCCGCCGCCCGCCTGGAGGCCCCGTACCGAGGCCGCCCCGCTGCTCCCGGACCCCGAGCCGTACCGGGTACTGGGCACGCCGGCCGCCGAGAAGCTCGACCCCGAGCTGATGCGCCGCTGCCACGCCGAGCTGGTGCGCGGCCGCCGCTACAACGCGCAGGCCACCGCCCTCACCCGGCAGGGCCGGCTCGCCGTCTACCCCTCCACGGTCGGCCAGGAGGCCTGCGAGATCGCGGCCGCCCTGGTGCTCGAGGAGCAGGACTGGCTCTTCCCGAGCTACCGCGACACCCTGGCGGCCGTGGCGCGCGGCCTGGACCCCGTCCAGGCGCTGACGCTGCTGCGCGGTGACTGGCACACCGGCTACGACCCCCGCGAGCACCGCATCGCCCCGCTGAGCACCCCGCTCGCGACCCAGCTGCCGCACGCGGTGGGCCTGGCGCACGCGGCCCGGCTGCGCAGGGACGACGTGGTGGCCCTGGCCATGGTCGGCGACGGCGGCACCAGCGAGGGCGACTTCCACGAGGCGCTGAACTTCGCGGCCGTCTGGCAGGCCCCGGTGGTCTTCCTCGTCCAGAACAACGGCTTCGCCATCTCCGTCCCGCTGTCCAAGCAGACCGCCGCCCCCACCCTGGCCCACAAGGCCGTCGGGTACGGGATGCCCGGCCGCCTCGTCGACGGCAACGACATCGCCGCCGTGCACGAGGTGCTGTCGGAGGCGGTCCACCGGGCCCGGTCCGGTGGCGGACCCACCCTGGTCGAGGCGGTCACGTACCGCATAGAGGCCCACACGAACGCCGACGACGCGACCCGCTACCGCGGGGACGCCGAGGTCGAGTCATGGAAGGCGCACGACCCCGTGGAGCTGCTGGAGCGCGAGCTGACCGCGCGCGGGATCCTCGACGAGCAGGGCATCGAGGCGGCCAAGGAGGCGGCAGAGCGGATGGCCGCGGCCCTGCGCGAGCGGATGAACGCCGACCCCGTCCTGAACCCGATGGACCTGTTCGAGCACGTCTACGCGGAGCAGACCGGCCGGCTGCGCGAGCAGGCGGACATGCTGCGTGCCGAGCTCGAGGCGGAGGAGCAGTCGTGACGACGGTGGCGGTGAAGCCCGCGACGATGGCGCAGGCCCTGAACCGGGCCATGCGCGACGCGATGGCCGAGGACCCGACCGTCCACGTCATGGGCGAGGACGTCGGCACCCTCGGCGGCGTCTTCCGCATCACGGACGGCCTCGCGAAGGAGTTCGGCGAGGACCGCTGCACGGACACCCCGCTCGCGGAGGCCGGCATCCTCGGCACCGCGGTCGGCATGGCCATGTACGGGCTGCGGCCGGTCGTGGAGATGCAGTTCGACGCGTTCGCCTACCCGGCGTTCGAGCAGCTCATCTCGCACGTGGCGAAGATGCGCAACCGCACGCGCGGCGCGATGCCCCTGCCGATCACCATCCGCGTGCCGTACGGCGGCGGGATCGGCGGCGTGGAGCACCACAGCGACTCCTCCGAGGCGTACTACATCGCCACGCCCGGCCTGCACGTGGTGACCCCGGCGACCGTCGAGGACGCGTACGGGCTGCTGCGCGCGTCGATCGCGAGCGACGACCCGGTGATCTTCCTGGAGCCGAAGCGGCTGTACTGGTCGAAGGCCGAGTGGAACCCGGAGGCGCCGGCCGAGGTGCCGGGCATCGGCAAGGCCGTGGTGCGGCGTACGGGCACGAGCGCGACGCTGATCACCTACGGGCCCTCGCTGCCGGTGTGCCTGGAGGCGGCCGAGGCGGCCCGCGAGGAGGGCTGGGACCTGGAGGTCGTCGACCTGCGCTCGCTGGTGCCGCTCGACGAGGAGACCGTCATGGCCTCCGTACGCCGCACCGGGCGCGCGGTGGTGGTCCACGAGGCGAACGGCTTCGGCGGACCGGGCGCCGAGCTCGTCGCCCGCATCCAGGAGAAGTGCTTCCACCACCTGGAGGCGCCGGTGCTGCGCGTGACGGGCTTCGACATCCCGTACCCGCCGCCGATGCTGGAGAAGCACCACCTGCCCGGTGTGGACCGGATCCTTGACACCGTGGCCCGCCTGCAGTGGGAGAACTGATGCCGCAGGTAATGGAGTTCAAGCTCCCCGACCTCGGGGAGGGACTGACCGAGGCCGAGATCGTCCGCTGGCTGGTGGCGGTCGGCGACGTCGTCGCCGTCGACCAGCCGGTGGTCGAGGTCGAGACGGCCAAGGCGATGGTGGAAGTGCCGTGCCCCTACGGCGGTGTGGTCACCGCCCGCTTCGGGGAGGAGGGCACGGAACTCCCCGTCGGAGCACCGCTGATCACGGTGGCGGTGGGCGTGAGTGCGGGTGCAGGCGCGGACGCGGTCGAGGGTGCGGCCGGGGCGGAGGCGGAGGCCTCCGGTTCGGGCAACGTCCTGGTCGGCTACGGGACGGACCACTCGCGCACGGCGCGTCGGAGGCGGGTGCGACCCGCCTCCGCGGCGGCTCCCGCTCCTGCTCCCGCCCCCGCCCCCGCGCCGGCCCCTGCGCCGGTCGCCGCTGCGGTGCACACCGGCCCCGTGCCGGTCATCTCGCCGCTCGTGCGCAAGCTGGCCAGGGACCACGGGATCGACCTGCGCGCCCTGCGCGGTTCCGGGCCCGAGGGCCTGATCCTGCGGGCGGACGTCGCGGCAGCGATCGAGGCCCCCGCGGCCGCTCCCGCTGCGGCCCCCGCGGCGGTGGCGGCGGTCGCCGCCCCGGCCGGCGCCGAGCGGATCCCGCTCAAGGGCCTGCGGGGCGCGGTCGCCGACAAGCTCTCGCGCAGCCGCCGGGAGATCCCGGACGCCACGTGCTGGGTCGACGCCGATGCGACCGAGCTGATGGCGGCGCGGGCGGCGATGAACGCCGCGGGCGGCCCGAAGATCTCGGTGCTGGCGCTGCTGGCCCGGATCTGCACGGCCGCGCTCGCGCGGTACCCCGAGCTGAACTCCACGGTGGACCTGGCGGCGAACGAGATCGTGCGGCTGCCGGCCGTGCACCTGGGCTTCGCCGCGCAGACCGAGCGCGGCCTGGTCGTGCCGGTCGTCCGGGACGCGCACACGCGCAACCCGGAGTCGCTGACCGCGGAGTTCGCCCGGCTGACGGAGCTGGCCCGGACCGGGAAGCTGGCCCCGTCGGACCTGACCGGCGGGACGTTCACCCTGAACAACTACGGGGTGTTCGGGGTCGACGGCTCCACGCCGATCATCAACCACCCCGAGGCGGCGATGCTCGGCGTGGGCCGGATCACGGCCAAGCCGTGGGTCCACAACGGCGAGCTGGCGGTCCGCCAGGTCGTGCAGCTGTCCCTGACGTTCGACCACCGGGTCTGCGACGGGGGCGCGGCGGGCGGCTTCCTGCGGTACGTGGCCGACTGCGTGGAGTCCCCGGCGGTCCTGCTGCGCACCCTGTAGTCCCGCAGCGGCGTGGTCCCGTAGCGGCCGCAGGGTCGGACCGCCCCGCTGCGGCCCTGCCGGTCCGGGCGGTGGTCAGACCGCCCGGGCCGACAGCCGCGGCGGGGTCCAGTCCGCGTGGCGCAGGATCGCGCGGACCGTCGCCCGGGAGGGCGCGAGGCGCAGGGCCCGGTTGCGCAGGGCGACGGCCGCCGGGTGGGTGAGCCGGTGGCCCAGCCGGCCGGCCTGCCGGGCCGCCCGGGCCACGGCCTGGGCCCGCGGTCGGCGCACGGCGTCGTAGCGGGCCAGCGCCGTCTCCACGTCCGGGGCGGCGGCCAGTTCCGCGGCCAGGGTGACTGCGTCCTCCAGGGCCTGGCAGGCGCCCTGGCCCAGGTTCGGGGTCATCGCGTGCGCGGCGTCCCCGAGGAGGGCCACCCGGCCGGCGGTGAAGCGCGGCAGCGGGGTGTGCAGCTCGTGGACGTCGTGGTGCAGGACGTCCTCGGGGCGGGTCTGCGCCAGCAGGCGGGCGACCGGCTCGTGCCAGTGGCCGAAGCGCCGCCCGAGCGCGGCGAGCGGGTCCGCAGGGCGCAGGCCGGCGGGGGCGGCCAGTACGGCGTGCCATTCCGCCCGGCCGTCGGCGAGGGCGATGTGCCCGAACTCCGCGCCCGGCCCCCAGGTCAGCTCGAAGTCGGTGTCCAGGGCGACCGGTCCGGCGGTGAGGGCGCGCAGGACCGTGGAGCCGCTGTAGACGGCGCCCGGGTGCTCCGGGAAGAGCTCGGCGCGGACGGCACTGTGCACCCCGTCGGCGGCCACCACCACATCGGCGTCGGCCCGGGCGTCCTCGAGTGAGCCCGTCACCCCCGTGCGCAGGCTGCCTGCCGGAAGGGCCTCGCGCAGCAGGCGGTGCAGGTCGGCGCGCGGGATGCCGGTCATGGGGGTGCCAAGGGCGCGTTCCAGGGCGGCGCCGTCCATGCGGGACAGCCACCGCCCGTCGGGGGTGCGGGTGCCGCCGGTGTACTGGGGGCGCGCGGCCCCGCGGACGGCCGGGCCCACTCCCAGGGCGTCCAGGGCCCGGATGCCGTTGGCGGCGAGCGAGATGCCGGCGCCCGCGTCGGCCAGGACGGCGGATCGCTCCAGGACGCTCACCTCCCAGCCGGTGCGGTGCAGTCCGATGGCGGCGGCGAGCCCGCCGATGCCGCCGCCGATCACCAGAGCGGTGCCTTTCATGACCGTCCCCCCTGTCTCCCGGGTGTCTCCCGGGTTTCTACATCTGTAGAAGCCGTTGGGCGCAGCCTACCCCCGGGCTTCTACAGGTGTAGAAATGGGGGGTGAGCGAAGAACGACGCACCGTCCTGGCCGATGCCGCCATCGAGGTCCTCGCCGACGCGGGGATGCGCGGGCTGACCCACCGCGCCGTGGACCGGGCCGCCGGCCTGCCCGACGGCACCACCTCGGCCTACTTCCGCACCCGCGCCGCCCTGCTGACCGCCCTCGTGCGCCGCCTCGTGGCCCGCGACCAGGCCGAGCTGCAGGCGGCCGGCGAACGCACGCCGCCGCTGCGCACCCCCGCCGAACTGGTACACGGTCTCGACGCGCTGACGCGGGCCCGGCTGACGGGCGAGGGGCGCCGGCGCTCGCTCGCCCGCTACGCCTGCGCGCTGGAGAGCGTCCGGGACCCCGAGCTCCGCGAGATCCTCGTGCCCCGCGACAACGCCGGCCGGGAGCGCGTACGGGCCTTCCTGGCCGCCCGGGGCGTCCCCGACCCGGACGCCCGTACGCACACCCTGCTGTCCTGCGTGGACGGCCTCGTCCTCGACCACCTCGTGGCGGGCACCGAGGTGCCCGCCGAGGCCCTGGAGGGGCTGGTCGCCGCCGCCCTGAGGTGACCGGCGCTCCCCGCCCGTCAGGCGGTCAGCAGCACCTTGCCGACGTGGGTGCTCGCCTCGACCACCCGGTGGGCCTCTGCGGCCTCCTGCATCGGAAGGACGGTGTGCACCACCGGCTTGACCCGGCCCGCCTCCACCAGCGGCCACACGTGCTCCCGTACGGCTGCGACGATGGCCGCCTTCTCCTGGAGCGGCCGGGCCCGCAGCGTCGTCGCCGCGATCGCCGCCCGCTTCGTCAGCAGGGTGGCGAGGTTCAGCTCGGCCTTCACCCCGCCCTGCATCCCGATCACCACGAGCCGCCCGTTCACGGCCAGGGCGTCCACGTTCCGGGCCAGGTACTTCGCGCCGATGATGTCCAGGACCACGTCCGCGCCCGCGCCGCCCGTCGCGGCCTTCAGCTCCGCCACGAAGTCCTGCTCGCGGTAGTCGATCAGGACGTCCGCGCCGAGCTCCTTGCAGCGGGCCAGCTTCTCCGGCCCGCCGGCGGTCACCGCGACCGTCGCGCCGACGGCCTTGGCGAGCTGGATCGCCATCGTGCCGATGCCGCTGGAGCCGCCGTGCACGAGCACGGTCTCGCCGGGGCGCACGTGGGCGACCATGAACAGGTTCGACCACACCGTGCACGCCGCCTCGGGCAGGGCCGCGGCCGTCACCAGGTCCACGCCCGCCGGGACCGGCAGCAGCTGGCCCGCCGGGACGGCCACCTTCTGCGCGTACCCGCCGCCGCTCAGCAGCGCGCACACCTCGTCGCCGACCGCCCAGCCGGACACCCCCGGGCCGACGGCGGAGATCCGCCCCGAGCACTCCAGGCCCGGGTGCGGGGAGGCGCCGGGCGGCGGATCGTAGAACCCCTGCCGCTGCAGGAGGTCGGCGCGGTTCACGGCGCTCGCGGCGACGTCGACGAGGACCTCGCCCTCCCCGGCCACCGGGTCGGGTGCCTCGGCCCAGACCAGGGCCTCGGGGCCGCCGGGCTGCTCGATGGTGATCGCATGCATGGCCCGGAGCGTACGCCAACAGCCGCCCGGACAGGCGGACTCCGTCCTCGCGGCTACTCGACCGGTCCGAGCGTCACCGGCGGCGAGGAGGGCGGCGAGGCCCGCACGATGACGATGAGACGGTCCGTCAGCTGCAACGGGCTCGCGTGCGGGTCGTCGTACGGCAGCAGCCGGTGGCCGCGCAGCACGCTGACCACCAGGTCCTCCGTCTCCCGCACGCTCCTGCCCGCCTCGGACTTCTTCACGGGCCGCTCGACGAGGTCCAGGCCGCTGCCCTGGTGGATCAGGTCCTCCATGACCGTGCCCGCGCTCGGGCTCAGCACCGACAGCCCCAGCAGCCGGCCCGCCGCGCTCGCGCTCGTGATGACCGCGTCCGCGCCCGACTGGCGCAGCAGCGGGGCGTTCTCCTCCTCGCGGACCGCCGCGACGATCTTCGCGCCGCGGTTGAGCTGCCGCGCCGTCAGCGTCACCAGGACCGCCGTGTCGTCCCGCTGGGTGGCGATGATGATCTGACGGGCCCTCTGGAGCTCGGCGCGCAGCAGGACGTCGGAGCGCGTGGCATCGCCGACGACGCCCGTGAACCCCTCCGAGGCGGCCGTGTCGATCACCTTGGAGCTGGGGTCGACGATGACGACCCGCTCCTTCGGCAGGCCCGTGGACAGCAGGGTCTGCAGGGCCGAGCGGCCCTTGGTGCCGAAGCCGACGACGACCGTGTGCTCGCGCAAGTTCTTCCTCCAGCGGCTCAGCCGCCACTCTTCCCTGGTCTTCTCCGTGAGGACTTCCAGGGTGGTCCCCACCAGGATGATCAGGAAGATGATCCGCAGCGGGGTGACCAACAGGATGTTGGCCAGCCGCGCGCTGTCTCCGTACGGGACGACGTCCCCGTACCCGGTGGTCGAGAGGGTCACCGTGGCGTAGTAGACGGAGTCGAGGAAGTCGACCCGGTCGTCGGCGTTGTCGTGGTAGCCCTCGCGGTCGAGCCACACGATCAGGACGGTCAGGGCCAGGACGAGCAGGGCCAGGAGCAGGCGCTTGCCGACCTGCTTCAGCGGCCGTTCCACCACCCGCTTGGGCAGGGTGACGCGGTGGGGGACGAGCTTCTCGTCGGCGCCGCGGGCCATTGCGTCCTGGCCGTGGAGTTTCACGTGAAACATCCTCCCGAGACCCACGGCAGGTCCAGGATCTCCAGGTCCTGCCCCGAGCGCGCCCCGTGCGGCGGTACGACGGCCAGCGCATCGGCGGCGGCGACGCCGCGCAGCATCGCGGGCCCGTGGTAGCGCAGCGGTACGGCGTGCTCGTCGGTCAGCAGCACGGGCACGAGCCGGGTGTCGTGCGGGTGGCCCGGGACGTCGCCCCGGACGGGGACCGCGTACCGGGAGCGCTGGCGGCGGCCGGCCAGGGCGCGCAGCAGCGGCTCGGCGAGCGTCAGCAGGGCGGAGACGGCGGCGAGCGGGTTCCCGGGGAGCCCGACCACGTGGCGGCCGTCGGCGCGGTCGCCGAGCCGGGCGAGCAGCATGGGGTGCCCGGGGCGGACGGCGACGCCGTCGACCAGCAGCTCGGCGCCGGCCTCGGCGAGGACGGGGCGGACGTGGTCGACGGGGCCGGAGGCGGTGCCGCCGGTGGTGATGACCACATCGGCCTCGGAGCCGGTGACGGCGTCCAGCAGGGCCGCGGCCCCGGCCGGGTCGTCGCCGATCCGCCGGGTGCCGGTGACCTCGGCGCCGAGCCGGGCCAGCCACGGCCCGAGCATGGGGCTCAGGGCGTCGCGGATCAGGCCGTCGCGAGGGCGGCCTTCGGTGAGCAGTTCGTCGCCGAGGACCAGGATCTCCACGCGGGGCCGGGGCCGGGTGGTGAGCTCGTCGTACCCGGCGGCCGCGGCGAGGCCGAGGACGGCCGGGGTGACCAGGGAGCCGGCGGGCAGCAGCAGGTCGCCGGAGCGGCATTCCTGGCCGCGCGGGCGGATGTCCTGGCCGGTCTGGACGGGCCGGTCGGCGTGGAGCTGGGTGCCGGCCTCGCGGGAGTGCTCGCTGCGGAGCACCGCGGTGGTGTCGGCCGGGATGCGGGCGCCGGTGGCGATCCGTACGGCCTCGCCGTCGTGGAGCGGCTCGGGCCGGTCGGAGCCGGCGAGGACGCCGCCGCCGGGGCGGACGGCCCAGGGGCCGGGGCCGGCGACGGCCCAGCCGTCCATGGCCGAGGTGTCGAAGGAGGGCAGGTCGGTGAGGGCTTCGAGGGGCTGCTCCAGCACCTCGCCGAGGGCGTCGGCCAGCGGGACGCGGTGGGTGCGGGGCCGGATCCCGGAGCCGGCGCGGGCGGCCGCCTCCCGGGCCCGGGGCCAGGCGGTGGCGCGGTGCCCGCGGGGGGCGCCGCCGCCCCCGCCGGGGGCTTCGCCCGCGGGAGTGCGGCTGACGAGGGCGAGGGCCTCGTCAAGGGCGTCGGCGTCGGCGTCGGTGGGGGTCATCCCGGACCGTTCTCTCCCGAGGCGGTGCCGCCGGTTCCGCCGGTGGTTCCGCCGCCGGTGTCGCCGCCGGTGCCGCCCTCGGCTTCGGCGGCCCAGCGCAGGGCCAGGTCGGCGGCCTTGCGGGAGGCCTCGGCCACGGCGGTGGCCGGGTCGGCCCCGGCGGCCTCGGCGCGGGCGGCCGCGTAGCCGACCAGGAAGGTGGTCAGCGGGGCGGCGGGCCGGGCGACGCCGTGGGCGGCGTCACGGGCGACGTCGAGCAGGGTCTTGACGTCCACGTCGACGTCGATGCCCAGCTCGCTCCTGACGGCGGTGATCCATTGGTCCAGCACGTTTCCATGCTCCCTGATCCTGGCGCGGGCGGATGCGAGATCCTCCCAGGTGTCGCAGTCGAAGGAGGCGAGTGGCGCAGTGTCCGTCACGTGCGCCAGGTCCAGTTCGGCGGTGAGTGCGCGCAGGGGGAGGCCGCTCAGGGTGCCGTGTTCGGTGGCGAGGAGGGCGATTTCGCGGCGGAGCGGCTCGGTGCGGTAGGAGGCGACCAGGGGCTGGTCGTGGCCGGAGCGGTCGCGGAGGAGGGCGCCGTCGGCTCCGCCGTGGGCTCCGCCGGGGGCTGTGAGCAGGGCCTGGACGGTGGGCCGGTCCAGGAAGGGGAGGTCGGCGGAGAGGACGAGGACCAGGTCGGCGGTGGTCTGCCGCAGGCCCGCGTCCAGGGCGGCCACGGGGCCGGCGCCGGGCGGGTCCTCCTGCGTCCAGCGGACCGGTCGGGTGGTGGGGCGGCGGCCGCCGACCACGACGGTGGCGTCGGCGTCGGCGCAGGCGTCCAGGACGCGGTCGAGGAGGGTGCGGCCGCCTACGCTCAGGCCCGGCTTGTCCGCTCCGCCGAGGCGGCGGGCGGCGCCGCCGGCCAGGATGATCGCGTCGTAGCTGCTCATGCCCCTGAGTATGCGCGGACCATGTCCCCTGCGGGGAGGCGGATTTGCCGGGCGGTGGCTTGGTGCCGCCGTGGTGCCGCTGCGCGGGGCCTTCTCCCCGCCCCGCCCTTTCTCCGTATCCCGGGGCTGCGCCCCGGACCCCGCCGGGCCGCCCCGGGCGCCGGCGGGGCTCAGAGATCGGGGCTCCGCCCCGGACCCCGCGCCTCAACCGCCGGCGGGGCTGGGATGGCCCGGCGGGGCTGGGATGGCCCGGCGGGGCTGGGATGGCCCGGCGGGGCTGGGATGGGCCGGCGGGGCTGGGTTGGCGCCGGCAGGGCTGGGATGGCCCGGCGGGCGCCGGATGGGGTGGGCTGGGGTCAGAGATCGGAGCTCCGCCCCGGGCCCCGCGCCTCAAACGCCGGCGGGGCTGGATGGGGCGGCGGGGGTCGGTGGGTGGTTACAGGTACGGGCCCGAGCGGATTGCGCCGTGGGGGCCGTCATCGTCGTCGTCGTGGGGGGCGCCCGGGGGGAGGGCGCGGCGCATTTGCTCCAACTGGGCCCGGGCCGCCATCTGCTGGGCGAACAGGGCGGTCTGGATGCCGTGGAAGAGGCCTTCCAGCCAGCCGACCAACTGGGCCTGGGCAATGCGCAGTTCCGCCTCGGACGGCACGGCCTCCTCGGTGAACGGCAGGGAGAGCCGCTCCAGTTCCTCGACGAGCTCGGGAGCCAGGCCGTCCTCCAGTTCCTTCACCGACGCGGCGTGGATGTCCTTGAGGCGGACCCGGCTCGCCTCGTCCAGAGGCGCGGCGCGGACCTCTTCCAGAAGTTGCTTGATCATGCTGCCGATCCGCATGACCTTGGCGGGCTGTTCGACCATTTCCGTCACCGGGACCTCGCGCGACTCGTCATCGGCGCCGCCGACCGCCATCCCGTCCTGTCCCACGATCAGGACGTGCGGGGGACTGTCCTGCGACCGTTCACTCCTCGGCATCTCCATGCCAGTCATTCTCTCGCACACCGTCGTACTCACTCGGTGTGCCCCCGTACGGGCGTGATCCACCCTGTGGGCGCCCGGCAACGCTGAGTGACCGTCAGTCGGTCGGGCCGGTCAGATGCCGCGGCGCAACCGTACGCCGAGGTAGCCGAGGCCGAGGCCCATCAGGGCGAATCCCGTGCCGAGGGGCAGGAGGTGTGCGGCCAGGTCGGCGGCGCGCTCGTTCGGCTCGGTGCTGAAGGCGGTGACCGCGTGCGGGGGGCGGTGGCTCGGACGGGCCGGCGGGGGGCTCGCGGGAAGCCGGGGGTGCTGGCGGATCGGGTAGGGGCGGGAGGCGAGCAGGGACTCCGGGTTGGCGGGCTCGGCCGCGGGCCGGCCGGGGCGCTCGCGTCCCTGGCCGGCGACGCTGCCGGCCAGCTCCTCGTACTCCTCCTGCGGAACGTCGGCCACGTCGGCCACGTCGGCCACGTCGTCCTCCGCCACGGCGGCCGGCCCCGCCGCGGACGCGGCCGCGCCCGAGCCGGCGGGCGACAGCGTCGCGGCGGCCAGCGCTGCCGCGGCCAGCAGGCGCCGCACGCGCACGCGTCGATTCACGGCTGCCCCTCCCGTCCCGAGCGGGCGATCTCCCGCTCAGGTTCACATGGTGGGGCAAAACGGGCATCCCGGACGTGTCGGGGGAGTGGTCCGGGATCATGGTTCGCGCGAAGGGCCGTACGCCGGCCCCCCGCGCGGCCTGCTGTCGGCGGCCTGCGCCGCGCCTACCGGGGGTCGCCCACCGCGCCTACTGGGGGTCGCCCGTGGAGATGATGAGGGTGAACTCGGGGCTGCCGCCCTTGTCGATCTTGCTGCCCGGCTCCGGGGTCTGGGAGAGCACCGTGTCCTCGCCGTAGACCGCCTCGTCCTTCTTCTCGACCTTGTAGCGCCAGCCCGCCGCCTGGATGCACTCCTTCACCGAGCGGACGTTCTTGTACCGGAAGTCCGGGGCCTGGACCTTGGACGCGTCGCTGTAGTCCTTGATCGGCTCCTTGCACTTCGCCGGGTCGATCGTGCGCGTGGTGTCCGGGCCCTTGTGGGCAGCCTTGGAGGAGGACGGGTTGGCGGCCTGGCCGCCCGTCGTCTGCTGGTTCGCCTGGTTCTTGGCGCTGTTCTTGCCGCCCTCGTCGTCCCCGCTGTCGACGACGGCGTAGATCAGGCCGCCGACGGCGATCAGGGCCACCGCGATCGCGCCCACGACCACCGGCATGTTCTTCCGGCCGCCCGCGCCGCCCGCGCCGCCCGAAGCGCCCGCGTGCGGGGCCACGACCGGAGCCGGGCCCTGCGCCGCGAACGGCGGCGGCGTCGGCGCCGCGTACTGCTGGGCCGTGGCCTGCGGCGGGTAGGCGTAGCCGCCCTGCTGCGGGTGCGTCTGTGCCATCGGCGGCGGGGTCGGGGCGTACCCGGCCGGGGTGTAGGGCTGCTGCACCGAGGCGGCCGGCCCGGCCCCCTGGAAACCGGAGTCCAGCGGCGGGAACACGGCCGAGCCCACGCCCGCGCCGCTGCCGCCCGTGTGCACGCCGGGGACGATGGCCGGCGCACCGGTCTGGCCGGCGGCCATCACCCGGGCGATCTCGTCGCGCATCGCGGCGGCGGTGGGGAAGCGCTCGTTCGGGTTCTTCTTCAGGGCGCGCGCCACCAGCGCGTCCATCGCCGGGGTGATCGACCGGTTGATGGCCGACGGGGCGACCGGCTCCTCCTGCACGTGGGCGTACGCGATCGCGAGCGGCGAGTCGGCGTCGAAGGGGATCCGCCCGGTCAGCAGCTGGAACAGCATGATGCCGACGGAGTACAGGTCGGAGCGGGCGTCGACGGCGCGGCCGAGGGCCTGCTCGGGCGACAGGTACTGCGGGGTGCCGACGACCATGCCGGTCTGCGTCATGGACGTGACGCCGGACTGCATGGCGCGGGCGATGCCGAAGTCCATCACCTTGACCACGCCGCGCTTGGTCATCATCACGTTGCCGGGCTTGATGTCGCGGTGAACCAGGCCCATCTCGTGGCTGGTCTCCAGCGCGGCCAGCACGTCGGCCGTCACCTTCAGCGCCTTGTCGGCCGGCATCGCCCCGTACTGGCGGATGTCCGCCTCCAGGACGGAGCCGAGCGGCTGGCCCTCCACGTACTCCATGACGATGTACGGCATGACCGCCGCGTCGCCCCCGCCGCCCGGGAAGGTGACCTCGCCCTCACCCGTGTCGAAGACCGAGACGATGTTCGTGTGCGACAGTTTCGCTACAGCCTGCGCCTCGCGGCGGAACCGCTCGCGGAACGACTGCTCGCGCCCGAGGTCGCTGTGGAGCGTCTTGATGGCGACCTGCCGGTCGAGCGCCGAGTCGTACGCCAAGTACACCGACGCCATGCCGCCCGCACCCAGCAAGTCCCTTAGCTGGTAACGGCCACCGGCCAGAGAGCCGCCTGCGTACTGGCCCTGATCGCCGTCCTGGCTCATGACTGTTGCTTCCCCTCGGGGTGTGTCCGTACGCGTCTGGCTGAGCGCATTTGGGGCCCAGTCTGCCGGAGCGCAAGGACACGTCAAGCCAGGTGCCCGTTCCGTGACCACGGGGCAACCGCGAGCCATTGTCCGAACGGCGACCTGTTCCGAGGCTGTAGCGTTCATCGGAGCACCCGAAAAGGACCTACCGCTCAGCGGCGGCCGAGAGAGACGACGGCGAGGACTCATGGCACCCGAACCCGAGGGAAACGGCGCCGGGATGGCAGAGAGTCCTGAGCATTGGGGCGCCGGCGGTCTCGTCGGCGACGGCCGCTACCGGCTGACCCACCGCCTGGGCCGCGGCGGCATGGCGGAGGTCTTCGCCGCGGAGGACGTCCGCCTCGGCCGGACCGTCGCCGTGAAGCTGCTGCGCGCCGACCTCGCCGAGGACCCGGTCTCCAAGGCCCGCTTCACGCGTGAGGCGCAGTCGGTCGCCGGGCTCAACCACCACGCCGTCGTCGCCGTGTACGACTCCGGCGAGGACACGGTCGGCCAGAGCACCGTCCCGTACATCGTCATGGAGCTGGTCGAGGGCCGCACCATCCGCGACCTGCTGATCAGCGCGGAGGCCCCCGGCCCCGAGCAGGCGCTCATCATCGTCTCCGGCGTGCTGGAGGCCCTGGCCTACTCGCACCAGCACGGCATCGTGCACCGCGACATCAAGCCGGCGAACGTCATCATCACCGACGGCGGCGCGGTCAAGGTCATGGACTTCGGCATCGCGCGCGCCCTGCACGGCGCCCAGTCGACGATGACGCAGACCGGCATGGTCATGGGCACCCCGCAGTACCTCTCGCCGGAGCAGGCCCTCGGCAAGGCCGTCGACCACCGCTCCGACCTGTACGCCACGGGCTGCCTGCTGTACGAACTGCTCGCGCTGCGTCCCCCGTTCACGGGCGAGACCCCGCTGTCGGTGGTCTACCAGCACGTCCAGGACGTGCCGGTGCCGCCGTCACAGCTGCCGGAGGGCCAGGACATCCCGCAGGAGCTCGACGGCCTGGTCATGCGCTCCCTCGCCAAGGACCCGGACGACCGGTTCCAGAGCGCCGAGGAGATGCGCGGGCTGGTCGGGTACGCCCTGCAGATGCTCCAGGACCAGGGGCCGAACACGGGCACCTGGAACACCGGCCCGGTCACCATGGCCCTGCCGCACGGCCGCGGCGCCGCGCCGACCACGGCGATGCCGGTGGCCCAGGGGCCCGGCGGCCGGCCGGACTACTCCGCGCACGCCTCGACCTCGCAGTTCCAGCAGCCGATGGTGCCGCCGCTGAACCCGGACGACGGCTCGGCCTTCCCGGGCGGCGGGTACGACGGCCACGGGCGCATCCCGGCCCAGAACCACGGGCCGCACGGCCCGCACGACGGCTATGACGGCTACGACGGGTACGACAACCGCGGCGGCGGCCGCTGGAAGCTGTGGCTGTTCGCGGTGCTCGCCATGGTCGCGATCGCGGGCGGCGTCGCTTACGCCGTCAAGACGGTGAGCCACAAGGGCGGCGAGAGCAACAAGCCGGCGACGGTCCAGAGTTCCCCGAACGCCCAGCAGAGCGCCCCGTCCGCGCAGCAGAACACGCCGTCCCACGACACGCCGTCCACGCGCTCCTCGGACGAGTTCTCGGCGCCGCCGAAGCCCAAGTACACGCCGAGCTCGAGCCCGTCGTCCTCGCCGTCGCTCAGCCCGTCGCCCTCGGCGACCAAGTCGAGCCCCGCGCCGACGAAGTCGAGCAACCCGGGGCCGACGAAGAGCTCGTCCGGCGGAGTGGTCGAGCCGCCGAACCCGCTGGACGACTCGAACTGACAAATCCCGGACGGGAACGGGGGCGCAAGCCCGGAAGGAAGGCGCGCCGATAACCGGATTTAATAACTCCGGGTCAGTTCAGGCGCGCCTCTCCGCCTGCAGGCGGGCCACGTACGCGGCGGCCTGGGAGCGGCGCTCCATGCCCAATTTGGACAGCAGGCTCGAGACGTAGTTCTTGATGGTCTTCTCGGCGAGGTGCAGCCGCTCGCCGATGACGCGGTTGGTGAGGCCCTCGCCGATCAGGTCGAGGATCTTCCGCTCCTGTTCGGTCAGGTTGGCCAGGCGGTCGTCGCCCCGGCCGCGCGAGCCGTCGCGCAGCCGCTCCAGCACCCGCGCCGTGGCCACCGGGTCCAGCAGCGACTTGCCCGCCGCCACGTCCCGTACCGCGCCGAGCAGCTCGTTCCCGCGGATCGCCTTCAGGACGTAGCCGGAGGCGCCGGCCATGATCGCGTCGAAGAGGGCCTCGTCATCGGCGAAGGACGTCAGCATCAGGCATTTGACGTCCTCGTCCAGCGAGCGGACCTCGCGGCAGACCTCCACCCCGCTGCCGTCGGGGAGGCGCACGTCCAGAACGGCGACGTCCGGTCGGGTGGCGGGGATGCGCACGAGGGCGTCCGCTGCGGTACCCGCCTCGCCGACGATCTCGATGTCCTCTTCGACCGACAAGAGCTCATGCACCCCGCGTCGTACCACTTCGTGGTCGTCCAGGAGGAATACCTTGATTTTTCCGTCTTCGCGCACGAACTCAGTTTCACACACTCACCCCTTCCCTGCGGTCGTTACCCGGGATAACGTGCCGTTGTTCCGGCCCCCTGCAAGGCTGTGACCAGTGCTTGTTCCCGGCTCTGCGCATTTACTTGGAAATCCAAGCAAAAACGCAGGTCAAGTGGGGTTTCGCAGTTATGCGGTGCACTGGGTAACGTGCATTGCGCAGGGCAAGTCGCCGGGGCACCTGTCACGCCTGAATCCCTACACGACGCGCACCCACCCCGTGTGCGGGTACGGACCCAGGTGAGCCGCACTGGACCCCGGAGAACCCGGGAGCCGGACCGACGGAGGAGCAACACGTGACCGTGGAGAGCACTGCCGCGCGCAAGCCGCGACGCAGCAGCGGCACCAAGCGGGCGGCAGGCGCGGCGAGCGCCGCCAAGGCCCCCGCTGCCAAGGCTGTCGCCACCGCGCAGAGCGCCGAGCCCCAGCTCGTACAGCTGCTGACCCCCGAGGGGGAGCGGGTCGGCGCTGAAAACCCTGACAACGCAGAGTTCCTGTCCTACGTCGAGGACATCACCACCGAGGACCTGCGCGGGCTCTACCGCGACATGGTGCTGACCCGCCGCTTCGACGGCGAGGCCACCGCCCTCCAGCGCCAGGGAGAGCTGGGCCTGTGGGCCTCCCTGCTGGGCCAGGAGGCCGCCCAGATCGGCTCCGGCCGCGCGCTGCGCGACGACGACTACGTCTTCCCGACCTACCGCGAGCACGGCGTGGCCTGGTGCCGCGGGGTCGACCCGACGAACCTCCTCGGCATGTTCCGCGGCGTGAACCACGGCGGCTGGGACCCCAACAGCAACAACTTCCACCTGTACACGATCGTCATCGGCTCGCAGACGCTGCACGCGACCGGTTACGCCATGGGCGTGGCCAAGGACGGCGCCGACTCCGCGGTCATCGCCTACTTCGGCGACGGCGCGTCCAGCCAGGGCGACGTGGCCGAGGCGTTCACCTTCTCGGCCGTCTACAACTCCCCCGTGGTGTTCTTCTGCCAGAACAACCAGTGGGCGATCTCCGAGCCGACCGAGCGCCAGATGCGCGTGCCGCTGTACCAGCGCGCGCAGGGCTTCGGCTTCCCCGGCGTCCGCGTCGACGGCAACGACGTCCTGGCCTGCCTCGCGGTCACCCGCTGGGCCCTGGACCGGGCGCGCCGCGGCGAGGGCCCGACGCTGGTCGAGGCGTACACGTACCGCATGGGTGCGCACACCACCTCCGACGACCCGACGAAGTACCGGCGCGACGAGGAGACGGCGGCCTGGGAGTCCAAGGACCCCATCCTGCGCCTGAAGACCTACCTGCTCGCGAGCGGCGGCGCCGACGAGGCCTTCTTCGAGGAGCTCGAGGCCGAGAGCGAGGCCCTGGGCAAGCGCGTGCGCGAGGTCGTGCGCGCCATGCCCGATCCGGACACCATGGCGATCTTCGAGAACGTCTACGCGGACGGGCACGCGCTCGTCGACGAGGAGCGCGCCCAGTTCGCCGCCTACCTCGCGTCCTTCGAGGAGGGTCACTGATGGCTGTCGAGAAGATGTCGATCGCGAAGGCGCTCAACGAGTCGCTGCGCAAGGCCCTGGAGACGGACCCCAAGGTCCTGATCATGGGCGAGGACGTCGGCAAGCTGGGCGGTGTCTTCCGCATCACCGACGGCCTGCAGAAGGACTTCGGCGAGGAGCGGGTCATCGACACCCCGCTCGCCGAGTCCGGCATCGTCGGCACGGCCATCGGCCTGGCCCTGCGCGGGTACCGGCCGGTCGTGGAGATCCAGTTCGACGGGTTCGTCTTCCCGGCGTACGACCAGATCGTCACGCAGCTCGCGAAGATGCACGCCCGCGCGCTGGGCAAGGTCAAGATGCCCGTCGTCGTGCGCATCCCGTACGGCGGCGCGATCGGCGCGGTCGAGCACCACTCGGAGTCCCCGGAGGCCCTGTTCGCGCACGTCGCGGGCCTGAAGGTGGTCTCGCCGTCGAACGCGAGCGACGCCTACTGGATGCTCCAGCAGGCCATCCTCAGCGACGACCCGGTGATCTTCTTCGAGCC
Source organism: Streptomyces sp. NPDC046876 (assembly GCF_040645035.1). NCBI lineage: Bacteria > Bacillati > Actinomycetota > Actinomycetes > Kitasatosporales > Streptomycetaceae > Streptomyces > Streptomyces sp. NPDC046876. The sequence continues at coordinate 215,331 of NZ_JBEYXK010000004.1, forward strand.
GAAGCGGCGCTACTGGGACAAGGGCGAGGTCGACACCGAGGCCTTCCCGGACTCCCTGCACGCGGCGCGCACGGCCCGCGAGGGCACCGACATCACGCTGGCCGCGTACGGCCCGATGGTGAAGGTGTGCCTGGAGGCGGCGGCCGCGGCGGCCGAGGAGGGCAAGTCGGTGGAGGTCGTCGACCTGCGGTCGATGTCCCCGGTCGACTTCGACGGGCTCCAGGCCTCGGTCGAGAAGACCCGCCGGCTCGTGGTGGTCCACGAGGCGCCGGTCTTCCTCGGCCTCGGTTCGGAGATCGCCGCTCGCATCACGGAGCGGTGCTTCTACCACCTGGAGGCGCCGGTGCTGCGCGTGGGCGGCTTCCACGCCCCCTACCCGCCGGCCCGCCTGGAGGAGGAGTACCTCCCCGGTCTGGACAGGGTGCTCGACGCCGTCGACCGCTCGCTGGCGTACTAGGAGAGCCCTGTGACCATCCGCGAATTCAAGATGCCCGACGTGGGCGAGGGCCTCACCGAGGCCGAGATCCTCAAGTGGTACGTCCAGCCGGGTGACACCGTCACCGACGGCCAGGTCGTCTGCGAGGTCGAGACGGCGAAGGCGGCCGTGGAGCTGCCGATCCCGTTCGACGGCACCGTGCACGCGCTCCTCTTCGAGGAGGGCACCACGGTCGACGTCGGCCAGGTCATCATCTCGGTCCAGACCGGTACGGGAGCCGACGAGGCCACCGGCGCCGCCGTCGCCGCGGCTCCGGCCGCCGCCGCCCCGGCTGCCGCACCGGCCCCGGCCGAGGAGCCGGCGCCCGAGGGCCGCCAGCCCGTGCTGGTCGGCTACGGCGTCGCCCAGTCCTCCACGAAGCGCCGCCCGCGCAAGGCCGTGCCGGCTGCGGCCGCGGCGGCCCCGGCGGCTGCCCCTGCCCCGGCTCCGGTGGTCCCGGCTCCGGTCGTCCCGGCTCCGGCCCAGGCGCCCGGGTCGCTGAACGGCTCCGGCCACGCCCCTGCCGGAGGGGACCGGCCGCTGGCGAAGCCGCCGGTGCGCAAGCTCGCCAAGGACCTCGGGATCGACCTGGCCTCCGTGGTGCCCACCGGCGAGGGCGGCATCGTGACCCGCGAGGACGTGCACGCCGCCGCCGCGGCCGCGATCGCCCCGCAGGCCGCCGCTCCGGCCCAGGCCCCGGCTCCGGCCGCGGCTCCCGCGGCCGAGGCCCCGGCCGCCGTGCCCGCGCAGCCGGCGGCCGCCGCCGGCGCGCGGGAGACCCGTATCCCGGTCAAGGGCGTCCGCAAGGTCACCGCCCAGGCCATGGTCGGCTCCGCCTTCACCGCGCCGCACGTCACCGAGTTCATCACCCTCGACGTGACGCGCACGATGAAGCTGGTCCAGGAGCTCAAGGAGGACCCGGACCTCGCCGGGCTCCGCATCAACCCGCTCCTGCTCATTGCCAAGGCCGTCCTGGTCGCCATCCGCCGCAACCCGGACGTCAACGCGTCCTGGGACGAGGCGGCCCAGGAGATCGTGCTCAAGCACTACGTCAACCTGGGCATCGCGGCGGCCACACCCCGCGGGCTGATCGTCCCGAACATCAAGGACGCGCACGCCAAGACCCTCGGCGAGCTGTCGGAATCCCTGTCCTCCCTGGTGGCCACGGCCCGCGAGGGCAAGACCTCCCCGGCGGACATGCAGAACGGCACCATCACCATCACCAACGTCGGCGTCTTCGGCGTCGACACCGGTACGCCCATCCTCAACCCCGGCGAGTCCGCGATCCTCGCGGTCGGCGCGATCAAGCTCCAGCCGTGGGTCCACAAGGGCAAGGTCAAGCCGCGCCAGGTCACCACGCTGGCGCTGTCCTTCGACCACCGCCTGATCGACGGCGAGCTCGGCTCGAAGTTCCTGGCCGACATCGCCGCGGTCCTGGAGCACCCGCGCCGCCTGATCACCTGGTCGTAGCGGCGGGCGGGCACGCCCCGCACCGATGACGGCACCGACGGCCGGTCCCTTCCCGGGGGCCGGCCGTCGGCGTACGGCGGCAAAACCCGTGGTTTCGGCCGCCGCCGCTTCTGATCATGGGTGGATGCGCTTCCGCCCTGCCACCGCAGACCCCGCCGACCTGGACCGCGCCGTCGCCTACCCGGCCGACGCCGACGGCCCCGTCGCCGCCCTCTCCCCCGAGAAGATCCGCGAGGAGCTCGCGGCGAACCGGCTCCGCCCCGAGTGGACCTGGTTCGCCGAGGACGAGGACGGCGAGGTCCTCGCCCGCGCCCTGTGGTGGGGCCGCGCCGACAGCGAGCGGCCCATCGCACTGGACTGCCTCCAGGTCCGGCCCACGGTGGCCGACCCGGCGGCCCTCGCGGCCGGGCTGCTGGCCGCCGGGCACGAGGCGTTCGGTGCGCTCCCGGAGTACAACATGTCCCTGCCCGGCGACTGGCGGGAACGCCCCGAGGCCGTCGCGGCGGTCGCCTGGCGCCGGGAAGCCGCCGAGCGGGCGGGCCTGGTCCGCCCGATCGAGCGCCTGCGCTACGAGTGGACGCCGGCCGCCGGCACCGCCGGGCCCACCGGCCGGCTGGTCTTCCGGGACGGCACGGACGAGGAGTACCTGCACGCCTTCGCCCGCCTGGCCGAGGGCAGCCTGGACCTGCACACGCAGGGCGAACTGCGCTCCATGGACGCCGAGCAGCTGGCCCGCGAGGACATGGCGTTCTACCTCGACTGCCCCGGCGAGCGCTCCTGGTGGCGCCTCGCCGAGCTGCCGGACGGCACCCTCGCCGGCCTGGCCGTCCCGTCGGCGACGCCGTACCACCGCAACGTCGGCTACCTGGGCGTCGTCCCGGAGCAGCGCGGCCGCGGCCTGATCGACGAGATCCTGGCCGAGATCACCCGCTTCCACGCCGCCGAGGGCGCCGACCGCATCACCGCCACCACCGACACCGTCAACACCCCGATGGCCGCCGCCTTCGCCCGCGCGGGCTACGAGGTCACGGAGATCCGGCTGATCATGGAGGCTGCCCCGTAGTCAGGGCTTCTTCTCCTCCAGGACCGAGAGGATGTTGCCCGCCGGGTCCTTGAACCAGGCGATGGCGCCGCGGGAGGGGTCGCGGGCGATGCCGCGGCCGTCCTGGTCGAAGCCCTCGTAGCGCTCGAAGGAGACCCCGCGGGCCGACAGGTCGTCGACGGCGCGCTCGATGTCGTCCACGGGGAAGTTCAGCACGGTGAACGTAGCGGGCTCGTGGTTGTCCTTCGGGTAGACCAGGACGCGGTGGCCGCCGCCGAGTTCGAGGACGAGCAGTTCCCCGTCCTCGGAGACCCGCAGGCCCAGGGTGTCGCTGTAGAAGTCCTTCACGCTCTCGGTGCTGCCGACCGAGAAGCCGCTGAATGCCCTGCTGTCTCCCAGCATGGCCGCCTTCCTCTCCCGTCTTGCAGCCCCCACCTGACCCATCGTCCCGCCGCGCTGCCCGGGACGCATGCCGGCGCGGTAGCCTCCCCGGCGGGGAAGGGGGGGCCGAGGTGTCCATCGCGGCGCTGCAGGTGTACTCCGTCGAAGAGGCCGGTGCCGAGGGCGGCGTCTGCCTCGTGCGCTGCATAGGCGGGGTCGCCCGGACCGGGCAGGTGTACGCCGCCGGGGACGCGCGGCTCGGGCTGCGGCGGATCGAGCGGTACGGGCGCCAGGTGGCCCTCTGCGGGGCCGGGCACATGGCCCGGGTGCACCTGGCGGGGATCGCCGCCGGGCTGCTCGGGCGGGGGCAGGTGCTGACCGCGGTTCCGGCCGGCGGGCATGCGCTGGACGGGCTGGAGGCCTGGCTGGCCACCGATCCGCCGCTCGGCGACGAACCGCATCCGCTGACGCTCCAGGCCCTGGCCGTGGGCGGGATGCAGGACGCGGGGCTGTCCGACGGGGTGCGGCTGCGCTGGGGCCGGGTGGCGCTGGCGGCCGCCGACCGCAAGGCCGCCTGGGCGGGCTCGGACCCGCTGGACCGCGCGGTCGAGCGGGCCGCCGTACGGGGCTACCTGATCCGGGAGTTCGGGGCGGGCCGCGGCGGCGACCCGGTCGCGCTGTGCCGGGAGCTGCTCGGGCTGATCGACCTGACCCCGGCCGAGGCGGCCCTGCAGGCGGGGGCCTGGCGGGAACTGCCGCGGGCCCGGATCCGCCATCTGCGGCGCATCAAGCTCCTGTTGGACCGGATGGCCGCCGTGGGGCCGCATCTGCCGGATGCGGACCCGGTGCTGGAGGCCGTCCGCGCCTGGGCAGGGGTCCGCTCCCTACTCCCCTGACGGCCCGTACCGGCCCGCTGCCGCTGCCGCTGCCGCTGCCGCTGCCGCTGCCGCTGCCGCTGCCGCTGCCGCTGCCGCTGCGCGGAGCCGTTTCCCCACCCCGCCCCTTCCCGAAACCGGGTCCTGCGGCCCCGGGCCCCGCTCGCCTCAGTCGCCGGCGCGGCTCAAAAATCGGGGGCTCCGCCCCCGGACCCCCGCGCCTCAAACGCCGGCGAGGCTGGAGGGTGCCGGCGGCGGTGGTTGGTGGGGCGGGGGCCTGGGGGGAACTG